>JBBJNO010000134.1:0-7083 GCA_037720875.1 Luteimonas sp.
ACCATGACAATGGCATCAAGTTCTTCACGGCGCAGGGCGAGAAGCTCGACGACGCCAGCGAACTCGCGATCGAAGCCGCGCTCGAACAACCGTTCCGCACGGTGCCATCGGAGCAACTGGGACGCGCGGTGCGCACCCGCGATGCGATCGGACGTTATGTCGAAGCCTGCAAGAATTCGGTGCCCAAGGGGTTCGATCTCAGCGGCATGCGTATCGTCGTCGACTGTGCCAACGGGGCGACGTACCAGATCGGGCCATTGGTGCTACGCGAACTCGGTGCGCGCGTGGACGCCATCGGCATCGACCCCAACGGCCTCAACATCAACGACGGCGTCGGCTCGACCCATCCGCACTACCTGGCCGAACGCGTGCTTGCCACCGGCGCGGATCTGGGCATCGCGTTCGATGGCGATGGTGACCGCGTGATGTTCGTCGATGGCGATGGCGCGGTGCGCGACGGTGACGAATTGCTGTACGTGCTGGCGACCGACTGGCAGCGCAGTGGACGATTGCAGGGGCCGGTGGTGGGTACCTTGATGACCAACTACGGTTTCGAGCGCGCCCTGGGTGATCTTGGCATCGGATTCGTGCGCGCCAACGTCGGCGATCGCCATGTGCACAAGGCGCTGGTCGAGCACCAGGGCGTGCTCGGCGGTGAAGCATCCGGGCATCTGTTGTGCATGGATCGCGCCAGCACCGGCGATGGCATCGTCAGCGCGTTGCAGGTGCTGGAAGTGCTGCGACGCCGAGGCATCAGCCTGCAGGAGGCCTTGCAGGGTTTGCGCAAGGTGCCGCAAAAAACCATCAATGTTCGCGTCGGCAATGGCGCCAGACCAGCCGAAGCCGACAGTGTGAAAGCTGCATTGAACGAGGCAATGGCGGCGATCCACGGACGCGGCCGCGCCTTCCTGCGTCCCTCGGGCACGGAACCGGTGGTGCGGGTCACGGTCGAAGCCGATGACGACGCGCTGATGCAGGCCACGCTGGACACACTCGCCGATGCGGTGCGCGCCGCCGCCACGCATTGAGCCCGCGACGCATTTGAGTCAGGAGACGACATGACATCACAGATACCCACCCTCGATATCCGGCGTTTCAATGAACCCGTGAACAGCCGCGATCGCGAGGCATTCGTCGCCGAACTGGGCGCTGCCTATCGGCAATGGGGCTTCGCCGGCATCCGCGGCCACGGCATCCCGCAATCGCAGATCGACGAGTCGTACGAGGTGTTCAGGCGTTTCTTTGCGTTGCCCGAAGACACCAAGAAGCAATACCACGTGTCAGGCGGTGGCGGCGCGCGCGGCTACACGCCGTTTGGCGTGGAAACGGCGAAGGGCGCGAAGTATTCCGACCTGAAGGAGTTCTGGCACATCGGACGCGAGATCCCGCGCGACTCCCCGTATGCCGATGTGATGGCGCCGAACCTGTGGCCCGAGGAAGTGCCCGAGTTCAAGCTCGTCGGCTACGGTCTTTACGACACACTCGACAAACTCGGCTCCCGTGTCCTGTCGGCGCTTGCGTTGCACATCGACTTGCCCGAAGACTATTTCGTCGACAAGACCAACTTCGGCAATTCCATCCTGCGCCCGATCCACTACCCCCCCATCACGGCAGACAATATCCCCAACGTGCGCGCCGGCGCGCACGAGGACATCAATCTGATCACGTTGCTGGTAGGCGCGAGCGCGGCGGGACTGGAAGTGAAGGCACGCAACGGCGACTGGGTGCCGTTTACCTCGGAAGCCGACACCATCGTCGTCAACATCGGCGACATGCTGCAACGCCTGACCAACCACGTGTATCCGTCCACCACCCACCGCGTGGTCAATCCGCCGGGCGAGAAGGCGCGGCAACCACGCTATTCGACGCCATTCTTCCTGCATCCCAATCCGGATTTCATCATCGACGTCCTGCCTTCGACGATCACACCGGAAAACCCGAGCCGCTACCCGGAGCCGATCACGGCGCAGGGGTATCTGGAAGAGCGCCTGCGCGAAATCAAGTTGAAATGAAAGCGTAGCTTGGTTGATCGCAGGGAAACCCGGGGCTTCTTGGTGAAATATCAGGAAGCCCGAATTCGGCAGCGCGCTGCAATTGACATGGATTTTCGGTTTGATCATTGAATAGCGCGGGTATGGCTGCACCCGTTCTACGGCACCTCATGCCATGCCACCTCGGCTTGACGATGCTTCCTGTCCCGGCCATGGGTTGCGGCACAGTTCGCTGTTGAATACCGCATCCGGATCGCAGCCGCTATCCTGTGCCCTGGATCCCGTGGAGCGCACCGATGCGGCAAAAGGTAATAGCCGGAAACTGGAAACTCCACGGCGACCGCGCGTTCGCCCGCGCCTTGCTGGATGAATTGATGGCAGCTGCTGCTCCGGCTGGCGTGGAACGGATCATCCTGCCGCCGATGCCGTATCTCAGCGAGCTGATCGAGCATTACGCGTCGCGCGGCCTTGCCTTTGGCGCGCAGGACGTGAGCACGAACGAGAAAGGCGCGTTCACTGGCGAAGTGTCTGCCGGGATGCTGAAGGATATCGGCTGCAAGTACGGCCTGGTCGGGCACTCCGAGCGCCGTCAGTACCACGCCGAGACCAGCGAGATCGTGGCAGGCAAGTTCTTTGCAGCCAGGAAAGCAGGGCTGGTTCCGATCCTGTGCGTAGGCGAGACGCTGCACGAGCGCGAGGCTGGACAGACGCAATGGCGCGTCGAGCAGCAGTTGGCCCCCATTTTCGCAATGGGCGGCGCACATGCGCTGGAAGGGGCCATGGTGGCGTACGAGCCCGTCTGGGCCATCGGCACCGGCAGGACTGCCTCGCCGGAGCAGGTGCAGGCCGTCCATGCCTTCATTCGTGGCGAAGCGGCCGCGCGCGATGCTAAAATCGCCGGCTCGCTACCAATCCTGTATGGCGGCAGCGTCAAGCCCGACAACGCCGTCGCGCTGTTCTCGCAACCCGATGTCGATGGCGGACTGGTGGGCGGGGCTTCGCTGGTGGCCCGGGATTTCCTCGCCATCGTCGCTGCGGCGGCCTGATGCAACCCATCTATCCAGCAATCCAGAGTCCCCGATGCTCCTGTTGACCCTCAATGTGATTTACGTGCTGTTGGCGCTCGCGATGATCGCGCTGATCCTGATGCAGCGTGGTGCTGGTGCGCAGGCCGGTTCCGGTTTTGGCGGCGGCGCATCTGCAACCGTGTTCGGTTCGCGCGGCGCGTCGAACTTCCTGACCAAGAGCACCAAATACCTCGCAATCCTTTTTTTCGTGCTCAGCCTGGGAATGGCGTGGTATCACACCAAGGGCAGCAAGGCGACCACGCCTGCGCAGCAGGATTTGGGCGTGATGGCGCAACTGCCGGCCGCGCCGGCTGCAGCGCCCAATCCAACCATTCCAGCCGCACCCGCCGCTGCGACACCCGCACCCGCGGCCGGTTCAACTGTCCCGCAAGCACCGGCGACACCAGTGCCTGCACCGACGCCACAAACCTCGCCGCAGCCGCAACCGGCACCACCGCAGGGCGGCTGATAACCCTTACAATCTTTTCCCGCGCACGACAGCGCGGAATCTGTTTGCCCAGGTGGCGGAATTGGTAGACGCACTACCTTGAGGTGGTAGCGATTTAGGTCGTAGGGGTTCGAGTCCCCTCTTGGGCACCAAATTGAAAAGCCTGCGCATGGATGTGCATGTTTCAGCTCTGGGATGAGCATGACGCGCGCACATTCGTATGCTGGAGCCCGGTCTTGCTTGGCCGGACTTTCCACCCAACAGCTAGGATTTCAACCTCCCCGTGCTGGCCGAATACCTTCCGAACCTGCTGTTCCTGCTCGTCGCCCTCGGCATCGGCGTCGCGCTGGTCGTCATCGGCAACCTGCTCGGCCCGAAGCGGCCGACGGCCGAAAAACTATCTCCCTACGAATGCGGCTTCGCCCCGTTCGAGGACGCGCGCATGAAGTTCGACGTGCGCTATTACCTGATCGCCATCCTGTTCATCGTGTTCGACCTTGAAATCGCCTTCGTGTTTCCGTGGGCGCTGGTGTTCCGCGAACTGGGCGTATTCGGCCTGATCGAGATGGGCGTGTTCCTGGCGTTGCTGCTGATCGGTTTCATCTACGTCTGGAAGAAGGGAGCGCTGGAATGGGAGTGATCCAGACCGTCTCGGGTCTCATGCACAACCCGTTGCCGGAAGGACGGCTCGACGACATCCTGCGTCCCGAAGGCGACAACCCGCTGCTGCAACAGGGCTTCGTCACCACCAGCATGGACGTGTTGTGGAACTGGGCACGCACCGGCTCGATGTGGCCGATGACGTTCGGTTTGGCGTGTTGCGCCGTCGAAATGATGCATGCGGGCGCCGCACGACTCGATCTCGATCGTTTCGGCGTGGTGTTCCGCCCATCGCCGCGCCAGTCCGACGTGATGATCGTTGCCGGCACACTGGTCAACAAGATGGCGCCCGCGCTGCGCAAGGTCTACGACCAGATGCCCGATCCGAAATGGGTTATCTCGATGGGCAGCTGCGCCAATGGCGGCGGCTATTACCACTACAGCTATGCGGTGGTGCGCGGTTGCGATCGCATCGTGCCGGTCGACATCTATGTGCCGGGTTGCCCGCCGACTGCCGAGGCGCTGGTCTACGGCATTTTGCAATTGCAGAAGAAGATTCGCCGCGCGACGGTGTTTGGCGCCGACGATGCGGCATCGACCAGCCAACGACGTTTTTCCACACGTCCAAATTACGCTGCTTCCTGACCCGATGATGGCTGAGCCAGCAGAATATTTCGTCGACAGGCTGCGCGCGCGTTTCGCCGACGCGACGCTCGATGTCGCGCAACCACGCGGCGAGTTGACGCTGGAAGTCGCCCCTGACGACTGGCTGCAAGCTGCGCGCACGCTGCGCGATGAATTCGGTTTCGAGCAGGCGGTCGATGTCTGCGGCGTGGATTACCTGAGTTACGGCAGCGACGAATGGGACACCAGCGATGTGTCCTCCGAAGGATTCAGCCGCGGCGTCGAAGGCATGGGCCCCGGTCGCTTCAAATGGGGGCAGCAGGCCGATGGTGTGGCCGTGCCGAAACGCCGTTTCGCGGCCGTCGCGCACTTGTTGTCTCTGCAACACAACCGACGCGTGCGCTTGCGCACGTTCTGCGAGAACGATGATCTGCCGGTGGTGGACTCGTTGACCTCGGTCTGGATCGGCGTGGACTGGTTCGAACGCGAAGCCTTCGATCTGCTCGGAATCATCTTCAAGGGCCATCCTGATTTGCGCCGGATCCTGACTGACTACGGCTTCGTCGGCCATCCGTTCCGCAAGGATTTTCCGTTGATCGGTAATGTCGAAGTGCGTTACGACGCCGAGAAGCAGCGCGTGATCTATGAACCGGTGACGTCCGTCGAGCCGCGCGTGCTGGTGCCGCGCGTGATCCGCGACGATGCGCGCTACCAGACGGCTGCGGGCGAGGATCGTGATTTGAAGGTGGCCAGTGTGTTGGGACCGGCGGAGGTAGCGAAATGAATTCGCTGGTTTGGGTGGGGCCCGGGAAAAGCGAGAGGCCGTCCGCAAAGAACGCAAAAGACGCAAAGGTTCAAAGCATTGCTGCCACAGCTTTTCCCTTTGCGTGCTTCGCGTCCTTTGCGGACAGCGCCGTGTTGCTTTTCCAAGTCCCCAGTCCCGAATCACGAGTTCCGGGAGCAACCCAATGACCGCGCCCGTCATCCAGCACCCCGCGGCCAGTACCGGACTCGCCAGCAAGCCGGCCGAAAACCGTCAGGAAATCCGCAACTACACGCTGAACTTCGGCCCGCAACATCCGGCCGCGCATGGTGTGCTGCGGCTGATCCTGGAAATGGACGGCGAGGTCGTGCAGCGCGCCGATCCGCACATCGGCCTGCTGCATCGCGGCACCGAAAAACTGGTCGAATCCAAGCCGTACAACCAGTCGATCGGCTACATGGATCGTCTCGATTACGTGTCGATGATGTGCAACGAGCACGCGTACGTGTTGTCGATCGAACGCTTGATGGGGATCGAGGCGCCCGAGCGCGCGCAATACATCCGCACGCTGTTCGACGAGATCACCCGCATCCTCAATCACCTGATGTGGGTCGGCTCCAACGCGCTCGACCTGGGTGCGATGGCGGTGTTCATCTATGCGTTCCGCGAACGCGAAGAATTGATGGACTGCTACGAGGCGGTCAGCGGCGCGCGCATGCACGCCACGTACTACCGCCCGGGCGGCGTCTATCGTGATCTTCCCGACCGCATGTCCAAGTACAAGGAATCGCCGTGGCGCAAGGGCGGCCAGCTCAAGCGTTTCAACGAGTGGCGCGAAGGGTCGCTGCTGGATTACCTCGAGGCGTTCGCCAACGATTTCCCCAAACGCGTCGACGAATACGAAACCCTGCTCACCGAAAACCGTATCTGGAAGCAGCGCACCGTCGGCATCGGCGTGGTGTCGCCGGAAGCCGCGCTCGCCTGGGGCATGAGCGGCCCGATGCTGCGCGGCTCCGGTATCGCCTGGGATGTGCGCAAGAAGCAGCCGTACGCCAAATACGCCGAAGTCGATTTCGACATCCCGGTCGGCACCAATGGCGACTGCTACGACCGCTATCTGGTGCGCGTGGCCGAGATGCGGCAGTCGACCGGCATCATCCAGCAGTGCGTGAAATGGCTCAAGGCCAATCCGGGGCCGGTGATGCTCGACAACTACAAGGTGTCGCCGCCGTCGCGCGAATCGATGAAGGACGACATGGAAGCGCTGATCCATCACTTCAAACTGTTCACCGAAGGCTATTGCGTCCCGGCCGGCGAAACCTATGCGGCGGTCGAGGCGCCCAAAGGCGAGTTCGGCGTGTACCTGATTTCCGATGGAGCCAACAAGCCGTTCCGCTGCAAACTGCGCGCGCCCGGCTTCGCGCATCTGTCGTCGATGGACGCCTTCGTCAAGGGCCACATGCTGGCGGATGTCGTGGCGATGATCGGGACCTACGACATTGTGTTTGGTGAGATCGACCGATGAACCATTCGGGACTCGGGACTCGGGACTCGGGACTCGAAAGAGTCTGTGCTGCTTTCTTCTGTGCG
>JBBJNO010000003.1:0-463 GCA_037720875.1 Luteimonas sp.
TTGCTGAAATGCACGCCGGACTGCGGGGCGAAGCCGTAGCCGAGGGCGGCGCTGATCCGATCACAGGGCACGACCCGCCAACCACCGCTACGCAGACCAATCCGGAAATGCCTGTGTCTGATGCCGGTGCGGCAATGGCAACGGCCACCCCGGGTGCGCAGCCGGTCATCGCGTCCAGTGCAGCGCCTGCTCCGCCGCCGGCAACGGCGGCTGTCGAACAGAAGAGCGAAGCGGAAAGGCTGCTGGAGCTGGAGGCGCGTTACGAAGCGCTGGCCGGCGACCACGCCAGATTAAACGAGAAGTTCCTGCGTGCCCTGCGTGACGCTGAGCAGCGCCGCACTTCGGTCAAGAACAACGCCGTCCGATCGGCCTCGCCAGTGGCGACTGTTGCGGCCAAGGTGTCCGGCGTGCAGCTCAAGGCCGTCGTAGACAACAACGCCTGGGTGCAGACCGAAGCGGGCGA
>JBBJNO010000003.1:481-30999 GCA_037720875.1 Luteimonas sp.
CCCCCGGCGACCACATTCCTGGCGTTGGGCAGGTGCGCAGCGTGGATCCGGAAACCGGCACCGTGCGGCTGTCCGATGGCCGCGTCATTCGATAACCAAGGCGGGTAGATAGTCGTGCAAGACGGAACCGGCATCATCGAAAACATTATCAGCATGATGCCGTCGGCGATGGCGCTGCTGAATGTCGTCATCTCGGTGATGGCGGTGTTCTTTTTCATCTACGGCATGGTGAAGTTTGCAGGGCTGGCAAAGCGCGACGGCACGATACGGCCGGGCACACCGTGGCTGCTGCTACTCGCCGGCGTGATGTTGTGGAACTTCACCTCTGCAGCGGATTCGGCGCTGGAAACCATCTTCGGATCTGGTACCTCGACGGACACGCTGCTGTCGTATACGGCAGGCGATTCGATTCCGGAAGAAACCAGCAGGATGCTCGGCATGTTGATCATGTGCATCCGGCTCTACGGCTACTACGCGTTCGCGAGGGGCTGGTTCAAGGTCACGAAAATCGGCGCAGGCACCGCTGCGTCGGAAGGAGCATTCGGCAGCGCGTCCATGCACATCCTGGGCGGCGCGCTCGCCATCAATATCGTTGCGACCGTCAATGGCGTTACATCGGCATTGGGGTTCGGCGATGTGCTGTAGCAAACCCTATCGACCACAACAGAGGATATTGAGATGAAGTTCAACAAGACGGTAATGATCAGTGCGATGGCCGTTGCCGCACTGTGCATGTTCGGCTCGGCAGACGTGCTCGCACAGGCGTCCCAGCCAAGCGGCAACGGCCTGGATCAGATTGCAGTGCGCGGCGCGCAGACGGGCAACAACCTCATCAACGCGGCCCGCGTTTTCGCGATCGTGATCGGTGTGATCATGTTGATCAGCGGGTTCCTTGCGCTCTGGAAGGACGCCAAGGCGCAGGGTAACGGCCCGGTCTCCAAAGGCGCCGCATTCATGATCATCTTGGTTGGCGGTGCCCTGACGTTTGTGACGTCGCTGATCGACAGCACGGGCCAGACGATCTGGGGTTCCGAGGGCGGCAGTCGCGAAAAGATCGAGATCCAGCAGTAACGCCGCATGAGCGCTGAGATCGTCCTCTCCGTGGGCCGCGAGGTGCGGCGATCTCCACTCCCTGGCCATACCAGTCTGCGCGATGCTGCAGGCGGTGGTGGACGCCCGGGGGACAAGGAGATCGCCGCGCTTCGTCGGCGTGTCATCGAGCAGCCACGCCTCGGGCGGCGCTGCTGGTACTGCCACGTCAGTTTCGGCCAGACCGAAATGTTCGAAGTACATCACCTCGATGGCGATCACGGCAACGACGGACAAGACAACGTCGTACTGATCTGTCTGCTCTGCCATATTCCGTGGCACCTCGATCTTGTGATCCAGACATGGGCGCACGATCCCGGCCGCATCATTTATCTGCCGGAAGTGAGTCAGCAAGAACTCAACGCAATGCTGTACGCCGTGTTTTTCCACTCCGAGGCGACGATAGATCGGTCGCCGGAAAACAAGCGGGTCGAGGAATCCGAACGGGTAGCGGCCGCCGTGTACGAGCGGCTGGCGGCCCGCGACGTGGATGTCGAACAGGTGCATGGACAAGTCGAGCGTCCTGGACTGTCCAAAGTGCATGCGATGGTGCGGACGCTGCAATCGCTGGACGCGGCCGAGTATGCCCGGCGTGAGTCCCTGTTCGATGGATGCCGCTATTTGCCGCCTTGGTCGCCGATGTTGGCACTGGCGCCTTCCTTTGCGCTCAATGGCGCCATGTTCAATCGACTGCAAATCGATTCTTGGCCGGCGATCGCCTGCCAGCACGGAGCGCACTGATGGGTCTGTCCCGTCGTGGTGTCGTGCGTTTCGATACGCCTGATCCCAATCAAGGTGGATGGGCATCCGTTGAGGGCGAGACGGCCCGGCGTATCGCCGGCGTCGGCGCGCTCAGCAACGACACCCTGTGGTGGTCGAATCTCGATTTCAACGCCATGTACATGTCCGGCCTCAACCGGACGCCCTATATCAAGCGCTCGACGTACTGCACGTCATGGGATGCCGTGGGCGGGCAGGACGACGTGTGCGCGGCATGGGGCCTGTTGCATCGCAGTTTCTCGGAACGCGAGATCACCGAAGCGCTGTCGGCCATCTTCTCGCAGACCATGCGCTTTGCCGAGCGCCACTACGGACTGGACATTTCCAAGGAAGTCCCGAGGCAGGACTCGCTGGCGGACGAGATGCGCGTGATGATGCTCCCCAAGAAGGATGAACACATCACGCCCGAGGTTGACGCGGCGCTTGAAGCGGCGCAACAGAATTACTCCTATTGCATCAATCCGCGATTCGACGAAAGCGACTACGTGCGGGTGCCGATGGTGGTGCCGCCCGTGCGCTACGCGCACGAGGTGCTAGACGTCGTCGTTCCCGAAACGAAGTTCCACTTCGTGGGGTCGAACGAATTGCCTGACACTCCGCAGGAACGCATGGAGTGGGTTCTTGCACAAGAGCGCCCGGTGCTGGCCCGTGTCAGGGTGTCGGACGTGTCCCCGGACTATGCGCCGGTGCTTGCATTTGGCAACGGGACCAAGGCCGGTTGCAATCGCAGCTGGGCGTCGCATCCGGAGCTGATGCTGCTTTCGCAGTACGCCAGGATCGAGGTCGATTCTGCATTCGTGTTCGGAGCCTACGAACCGCTGGCGGAAAACTTGCGGCTTCCGGAGTTCACGTCCCTGCAGGCGATGACGCCCACGGCCGACATCATCGCAAGCAATCACTGGATCGGGCTGTCGCGAAGCAACCCGTGGACGCTCGAACGCGTCGACAAGGGTAGGGCATGGTCGCCCAGGGCCATCTGGATCAACGCTGTAGACCGTTTTCTAACCTTCACCTATGCGCTGCGCTTATACCGGGCCGGTATCGCGGTCCATCGCTACGGTGCCGGGCGGGTGACGGCGATCGTTCCGAAATACCACTACCAAGATGCTTATGAGGTGGCCAGCGCCTGCGGTCTGCTGGCGCCGCCCACGATCGCGCCGGATATCCGGATCCAATCGGAGTTGAAGGACTATGGCTGACCCCACGATCGATGAGCTGCACATGGTCGAGGTCGCCCTGCGCGACCTGTCCAACATCCCTGTCATTCGTGCAATGGATCGCATGGTGGCGCTCCCGCGTACGCAGGCTGACTTGCGTGCCGTGATGGACGACCTGGAGCTGGTCAAGCAGTTCGTCGCCAAGGCGATCCCCGACTCTCTGCGCGAGGCAGCGGCGCAAATGTTCACGCAGCACGTTGACCACGTGATGGCTCATTTCGTTTCAGGCACCGGGAACCCCCCAGCATGATGTACGCCGTCATCCTTCTCCTGGCGCTGGCGGTCATCGGCGGACTGGCGGCCTTGGCCATGCTCGGCCCGAGCCGCATCGCAGATTCGATCGAAGGCACGATCAAGCTCCTGTCGACCGCGACGCGACAGGGCCTATGCGATTACGTCGACATCGAGAACGTCGATCTCAACAACGCCTATACCTTCGTCCACAAGGACGGCAGCCTGATGACAATCATTCGTCATCGGGGCTCGCTTCGTATGGTCGGGGCCGAAGAGTTCGATGACGCCGATCAGGCGATCAACACCGCATTGAGTGCTTATCTGGGCAATGGCGGGCATGCGATCCAGACTGTTTTCACCGTGGATCCGGATATCACCGAGCGCGAGATTCGCGAAGCGCAAAACCCGCATCGGCTGACGGCTAAACGCCTCGGGATGAGCTTGGACGACCTCTTCGAGGAAGAAGCGCTGCACATGGCAAACCGCTGTGCATCCGAAAGCTGTTTCATTGTGCTCTACACGCGCCCGGGCGCGTTGACGGCACAAGATCGCAAGATCGAAGCGGAGGCACGCAAGGAGCTGTTCAAGAGCCATGCCGTGCCATTGATGACGGATGCCCCGAACCTGTTCCGCGTTGCCAGGCAGCTGCGGATTCGCCACAAGTCGTTCGTGGATGCGTTGTTGCAGGATCTCAAGCACCAAAAACTGGTGTGCGAACCGCTTGAGGTCCATGAGGCCTCACGGGAAATCCGCTACGCGATCGATCCGGACTGGACGGACGAACAGTGGAGGCCCTGCCTCGTCGGCGACCCCGTTCCAAACCGGGACATCAAGCGCGACCCGCGGAACATGACCGGAAAGCTGTGGCCCTTGTTGGCCCCGCAACTTGCGCCGCGAGATGCCGTGCGACTGAATCAGAGGCAGGTCCGCATCGGCGGACGGGCCTACCAGCCCATGTTCGTGGATCTGGCACCCCAGGACATCCAGGTCTTCCAGCGCTTGTTCGGCCGCACCGCGGAGTCGGGCTTGCCTTGGCGCATGTCCATGCTGATCGAGTCCGCTGGTGGGCTGTGGGAATTCAAGAATCTCGGGGCGATGATGCTGTGGTGGAGCAACCAGGCCAACAACGGCACGATCCGTCGCGCTCTCGATAGCTTGCGCGATGGCGCGCTTCTGGAAGGGCGTACACGCGTGCGAATGCGTATCGATCTTGCGACTTGGGCGCCGGCGGACGAACCCAGACTGCTCGAACAGCGAGCGTCGCAGCTCGCGCGAGCCGTGGAGGGCTGGGGGCAAGCGGACATCGGCGAGGTCTCCGGCGACCCAACCCAGGCCCTGATCGGCAGCGTCCCCGGGGCTACGCTCAAGAGCGTGGCGACGCCCTCGCTCGCCTACCTGGACGATGTCACCCATTTTCTGCCGTTCTATCGGCCGGCCTCACCCTGGGTGTCTGGCGGTATCTTGTTCCGGACACCGGATGGCAAGGTGTGGCCGTTCCAGCCGCACTCACCGGTCCAGAGCAGCCACATTAATCTGATCTATGCCGAACCGCGTGCAGGCAAATCGGTGCTGGGCAACAAGATCAATCTGGCGCTGTGCCTATCGCCAGGCATCGTGCGTTTCCCGCTTATATGCATCATCGATATTGGCCGTTCGAGCTCGGGCCTGATCTCATTGCTGGAAAGCGAACTGCCAGCGTCCAAGCGGCATCTTGTGGCCAGCATCCGGATGCGGCCGACGCCGGACTATGCGATCAATCCGTGCGACACGCAGCTGGGTTGCCGGATGCCGCTGGAATACGAAATGGCGGCACTTCTCAACCTGGTGCTAACACTGGTGACGCCGCATGGGCGCGAGGCGGCGGATCCCGCCATGTCAAACTTGGCGCGCATGGCCATCGAGCATGCCTACCGCAATACCGCCGACGAGGGCAATGCGAAGCTCTACGCGGCCCATACGGAAGGGGCGGCAAGCGTCGACCGCGCGATCAAGGCATACGGCCTGCACGTGGACGACAACACCACGTGGTGGGAAATCGTCGACGGGCTTTTCGAGCGCGGCGCGATGCATGAAGCCATGCTCGCGCAGCGTTTTGCGGTTCCCTTGATCGCCGACATCGCCGCGGCGGCGTCTGCCCCGCAGTTTGCGGATCTGTACGGAGAAAAAACGACCGAGGACGGCACCGAGCCGGTCCTCAAGTCCTTCACCCGCATGTTGAGTGAGTCGGTCCGGGCTTACCCCGTACTCTCGCATCCGACAAGGTTCGACATTGGCGATGCACGTGTCGTATCGATCGAT
This sequence comes from Luteimonas sp., assembly GCA_037720875.1. Classification (GTDB taxonomy): domain Bacteria; phylum Pseudomonadota; class Gammaproteobacteria; order Xanthomonadales; family Xanthomonadaceae; genus JALYOU01. Next base: position 6,100 of record JBBJNO010000003.1, read on the forward strand.
CTTGACGAGGTCGCAAAGTCGGGCAGTGCCGCGGCAGATCACCAGACGGCGGTCTATTACATGCTGACCCGTATTGCGGGGGCGAAGAATTTCTATCTTCACACGGATGATCTCTACCAGTACCCGGAGCGCTATCGCGCCTACCACGAAGTCCGCATCAAGGAGTTCATGGAAGACAAGAAGCACATTCAGTACGACGAATTCCATCGCACCAAGAAGATCCGCGCCGTCCGTGAGCAGACAGAGGCGGACATGCGAGAAGGCGGCAAGCGGGGCGTCATGATTTCGCTCATCAGCCAGGACATCGGCGATTTTGATCCGATCATGCTTACGTTCGCGAGCTGCAAGATCATCCTCTCGCGAGCGGATGAAGCGACGGTGACGCAGATGAAGAGCGTGTTCGGCTTGACCCCGACCGTGGAATGGAACGTGCGCCACTCGATTCGCCCGCCGAGCAAGCGAGGGTCGACGTTTGTCGGTATGTGGAAGGTCCGCGATAGCGAAGCCGACTGCGCCCACGCGCTGAACAACACCATGGGCGGTATCCAGCTCTGGGCGTTCAGCACCAGCAACGAGGACACGATTGTGCGGTCGCGCCTGTACGAGCAACTGGGTCCGGCGGAAACCCGCATGCTGTTGGCGCGGCTATACCCCGGCGGCTCGATTCTGGATGAGTTGGAGCGCCGCAAGCGCACCATGGGAGAAAGCAGCGCGGAGTCGGTGATCGATGGGCTCGTCGCGGATCTGTTGATGCAATACCGATTGGGTCGCAGCGCTGTCAACAACGGGGATGACGCAGGCGAATTAACGCCCGTCAGCAAGGACAAGAGAGGCTACGGATGAACCACACTCTTAAAGCCACCTCCGAGATCGCGCATTTGATCGCCCGACCGATTCTGGTGGTTGCTGTACTACTCGGCATCCTTGCAACCGCGGGCGCCATCGCCCAGGAGCCCTTACTCAATCTCAGGCGCCCGCCCGCGCAGACATCGCCGGCACAGGTCAGCTACGCGCCCGCCACGCCGCCGGCGGCGTCGAACCCGGGCGTGCTGGAAGCGCCCGCCCTGGTGGCGCGGAATCTCAACGAGTCCGATGTCGACTACACGGCGCGGATGCAGCAGCAGACTTTTGAGCTCAAGGCCGAAACGGCGCGTTTGATGCAGCGACACGACGAAGTGATGCGAAATATCCTGGCGGGCTTTGGCGGCCGCAAGGAGCCACGGTTCGACCCGTCGGCGGCCGGCGCCCCGCCATTGCCAGCAGCGACACTGCCGGCGGCGCCACCTGCTTCGCCGTCGCCGGTTAAACCCCCCAAGACCGGGCGGGGGCTGTTGGTCAATTAGGTGGTTTCAATCCCGCGTGCGTCCAGCCTGATCCCATAACGGAGCTCCAGCACTGACAGGTCGAGTGTCCAGACGCGGCTTGACCGCTGCTTGTGCACGCCGAATGCCGCCTTGATCGCCAGAAGGGCTTCGCCCGCGGTCAGGCCATTGACGTAAGCGAACCAGGCGAGCAGTCGGCGTTGCGTGCCCTGTGCCAGCGCCCGTCCGAAGTGCTTGACGCCATGGCAGTCCGGACAGAGGGCAATGAGGCGCAGCAGTCGTTGGACACCGCCGGCGTCATCGTATGCCCAAACCTCATGCGCCTCGACCGGGTGCCTCACCCCTTGGCGTCCGCAGATCTCGCACCGGTGCCCAGCCTGGTCCGCCGTCTGGCGCTGGATGCGGGCCCAGGTCGCCACCGAGACATTGGACCGCACATTGTCATACCAGCTGCTGGCTGGCACCAGCTCGATCGAGAGCTTCATCCGGTTGTATTTGTGGCGATATTGAGTCAATATCATAGCCATCATATAACAACGTAAGTGGAAGGCATTTTTGACAATGAAGGGAAAGGGGACAGGGACAAGGGGGCTCGTCAGCGACCCATCAAGGCTGTCTCGGTGGCTGGGGTTCCTGATCGACTCCCAGCGCTGGCGGGGCGTGACGCAAACCAAGGTCGCCGCCGCCGCAAAGACGAAGCCTTGCAACCTGTCTGCATTCATCACGTCCGATGGACTCACACGCAACGTTGGCGAGCAGCGGCTGATGGATAGCTTCAACTTCGTCGGAGTCCATCTCGACGGATTGCTGACCGCGGGATTGCATCGGTGGGATCTGGGGGCGCTTTGTCTGCAGGACGTGCTCGCCTTCAACGAGATCATCAAGCTCAACCCTCCCGTCGATGCGGGCCGGCCGCCGCGGCTATTCCGCGTCGGCGGCGATCAGTGCTTCTTCCTGCACCGACCGACGCAGTTAGCGACGGTCATGGCCCGGCTTCCTGCAAAGCACGCGTCGCCGGTCACCCAGGCACTCGGCATTGCTGTTGACGACGTCGACGAATGCGCCGCATCCGAATTGCAATCCCTGTGGTTGACGCCGCAGGCGTGGGTCGTCAATCGCGCAATCGACACATATCTCGGGTTACCCGAACTCGTCCACTGACATCAACAGCATCAAAAAGGGAGTATCCGCCATGAACCCGCCGATGAAGGCAAACGAGATCGTCAGCGTTCTCGCCAGAATGCTGTGCATCGATATCGCGCTGATTGCGAGCGTAATCGGCAACATTCCGAAAGCCAACCTTGCCGCTTGGCTGCGCGGCAAGAAAGACAACCTGCGTATTGATTCGGTGCTGCGGCTGCTGCAGCTGGTCGGCCTGGAGGTCAATGACCGGGGGGTGGGCTTGAACGAGAACAGGGTGCACTTCTGGCGCATCAAAGACGGGCCGTTCACCAGGAACGCTTACGATCCCATCCGGGCGCTGAGCAAGTTGCTGGCCTCGGGTGCAATCACCCGCGTCGAGCTGCCAAAACGAGGCTGGATCTCTCGCCGGCGCAAGCTGATGTTCCTGGTCCGAGGCATCGAGCGCAGCAACCTTCGCTTGGTGATCGAGGTCGACAAGAGCGTGTTCAAAGACGCCCATATCAATCCGGAGATGATCCCTGGAACACTGTGGCGTGAGTCAGACGATCGCAACAGGCACCCGCACTACAAGTATTCCGACCACGTGATCCCGACAAATGCTGTCAAGTGGGAGATGCTGCTCTCGCACGATCTCGCCCCTCACGAGTTCGACCAGATCTTCGAGATCCACGAACCGAAACTGCAGTGGAACGATGTGGCGCTGCTTGCTCGCGAGTACGGGGTCACCCCCGACAACGTACATCACATGATTCTGGAACGATTCCACCCCAACCGCACTGGTCATACCGGTGCGCCTGGCGGCGATGAAAGACCAGGAACGATGCCGGTCGATAGGGCCCTACAGGCCATCGCCGTCGTGCCTTTCCGGCGAACGGCCAGCGGCTAATCGCCCGTACAGGCGGGAGGGGCAGGCGCGAGCTTGTTCCTTCGCGCTTGAGGCCAGCCAGGAACACGTGTTTGGCGGCTGATTAGGAGGCGGCGGGCGGCTCGTGGTGGTCGCTTTCTTCTACACTAAACAAGCTGCCTTGCTTGTTTTTACTATTTGTTATGCATACTATCGAACATATAAACAAACGATAGTGGAAGTATGGCCAAGTTCCCTCCAACAGACGAGCAGGCAGCAATCTGCCAGGCGGGCGGCCACGTCGTAAAGGCCAATGCCTTCGCCGGGACGGGCAAGTCTTCGACCTTCGTGTTTCTGGCCGAATCGAGACCCACCGAACGGATTCTCTACGTCGCGTTCAACAAGGCGATCCAGACCGAGGCCGAGGCGCGGTTTCCGCAGAACGTCAAGGCGCGGACCGGCCATTCGCTGGCCTACCGCTCCAACGGTTTCGTTTATGGGAGCGTCCCGAAGAAGCTCGCGGGGGACATTCGGCCCTACCACATCAACGCAATGCTGCTCGCATCCGGCTTGTCCAGGATGATCCCGGCGGCTTCGCAAAACCTTTACTCCGGCCGCGTGATCGAAACTCTCAAGAACTACCTTGTCTCCGCGGACATGGAGTTCAACCTGGGCCATGCTTCGATCGGATCCTCACCCGCCGAACGTCAGCATTTCGACGGTAACGCCGTCCTGGCTGGTGCGCGCATGGTCTGGGGGTGGATGCAGGATGCCGCCAGCTCCGTGCCGATGCTGCACGACGGCTATCTCAAGCAGTACCAGCTGACTAATCCGCGGCTGCCTTACGACCGGATCCTGTTCGACGAAGCGCAGGATACCAATCCGGTGATGCAGGCCATTGTTGCCTCGCAGGCGTGTCCGATCGCCTATGTCGGCGATCGGCACCAGGGCATCTACGGATTTCGCGGCGCATCCAATGCGATGCAAACCATCAAAGCGAACCAAGAGTTCGGCTTGACCGGATCGTTTCGCTTTGGCCCGGCCATTGCGGATGTCGCCAACCGTCTGCTGCGCCTCAAGCGCGAACCGCTGCAGATCAAGGGCTTGGGGCACAACACGCAGGTCGGGATGTTCGATCATCGAACGCATGGCCACGCGTTCATCACGCGGGGAAATTCCGCCCTGTTCCATGAAGCCGTGCATGCCCTGTCGTTGCGGCGGCCGTTCGCATTCGTCGGCGACATCCGCGGCTATCGCTTCGATCAGATCGTCGACGCTTACAACCTTTACGCAGGCGAGCCGGTCAAGGACTGCTTCATTGCGTCATTTGCTTCGTTCGACGAATTCGCAGAGTACGGCGAGTCGATGGGAGATCGCGAAGTCAAGGCGCGAGTGCGACTGGTCACGACCTATGCCGAACAGATTCCACGCCTGGTCGATCAGATCCATGCGAACGCACTTCCGTACGTGAAGGATTCGGACGAGCAAGCCGCACACAACGTGCTGGTGCTGGCCACCGCGCACAAGTCCAAAGGGTTGGAGTTCGACAACGTCCGCCTTTCCGACGACTACATGTCGCTTTGGGACGATGACGGAAATCTTTTCGATATCGCAGATGCCTCGCAGGAAGACATTGAGGAACTGAACCTGCAGTACGTGGCAGCGACCCGTGCGCGCAAGCGCATGGAGCTGTCGGAACAGCTCCAGTTGTATGTGGACTGGAGCAAGGCAATGGACAGCAAGCCCTCGGTGCAGGCGTCGCCGATGGCATGCGCCAGGTGACGCCCAACCAGACCACCGGAGAAATGAAATGAACAGTCTTTCCCAGCTTCGCCAGGCCGGCGCCCTTGCGCCGGCGCATCCTCCCAAGCAGAACAACGCGTTCGGCGTCGTCCTCAGCATTGCCACAGCCCACGAAGTCGACGGTAACCTGGTGTTGACCGGCACCACGGAAACCCAGAACGATCAGCTCCCGGCGAACAGCCCGGTGAAGGTCACTTTCCGTGGAGATTCGGGCGGCCGTGCGGTGAGCAACTTCACCAAAGGCAATGGCAAGTCCTCGCTGGCAACCCCCGAAAAAGCGGCGGGGACGATCGTGACCTTGGAAAGCTGCTACCTGACTGGGGAGCAGGACGGCGACATGCCGGTGCTGAGTGCTCGTTGGCTCAACACGCTCGCTGTTGCGGGCAAGGAAGACCACGGAAACCGCAGCTTCGTCGAGAACATCCTTGCAACGGCCCCACGCTTGATTTTCGACAATCCGACGCGGCAGTCCGGCGAGCCGTCGAGCATCACGCTCCCGGTGAACGCCGAGAAGATCCGCGCCCGTGCAGATGGTGATGGTGGCGCACGCGAATTCACCCGTGAATGGGCGATCGGCAAGTTGAAAGACCTGCCGGCCCACAAGAAAGTGCAAGTCGTGATCGACACGATCGAGCCCAGCGAAAGCGTGAAAGTCGCTTCGATTGAAGAGCTCAAGGCGGCGCTGGCAGTGCAGCTTGCTCGCGGTACCAAGGCCTTGTCGATGATCCGCGTTTCGGACGGTTCAGAGCTCGCGACCCGTTTGTCGTATGTGCCGTTCAAGACCGAAGAGCTTGATGGGAAGAAGATATACCTACCCGATGTGGATAAGGCCATCGACGAACTCTTCAAATACAACATCGTCAAGGATGTTCCTAACGAAGCGCTTGTTGAGGCAATGCAGGATCCGGGCAACCAGATTGTGGTCGAAGTGATCCCGGGTTATCGCATGACTTGGGCGGGCGATTCGACGAAAGACGACAACGCCGCCTACAAGCTGATCAACGACATCAAGGAAGGGAAGACGGCGAGGTATCAAGTCCTGTTCGGCAAGGAGCCAACGCATTACGCGAAGGTCATCCTAACGGGCTTGTGTCGCAACGATTCGATCGATGGGTTCTCGCCAATGAACGTGATGACCGAAGAATCCGGGTATCGCGCTCCGGGTGAGTTCGGCACACCGCACGTCCAACCCCGACAGGCAGGCGAGCCTCGCACCGAGGCGGCGCAAGACGAAGAGCCCATCGACGAGGACGCGGCCCGTCCTGCCCCGTAATCCCATGCTACGGCGCTCCGGATGGGGCGCCGTTTGCTTGTGCCGCATTCATCAGGAGTCGACTCAATGGCCTATCAGCCGCGCCCTTCCCTGAAACTGATCAACTGGGCCGCGCTCAATGCGCAAGATCCAGGAATCCGGCTTGTGGCCTGCAAGAAGGCTTGGGGCGCGGTCCGGTTACAAATCACCGGATGTCCGAAGCTGACCGAAGAACAACGGACGGAGCTTGGCCGGTTGGGTTTCCGCAAGCCGCGACTCGCGCGAACCGACACGCTAGTTCGCAAGGACACGAAGATCACGCTGGCGGAGCTGCGCGGCGCCTTCCCGAATGCAACGCAGGTGTCGATGCCACAGGAAGACGCTGCGCATGTCGCACCGTTCCGCCTGGCGGCCAGGGACGACGGCGACCCTGAAATCATTGCCGCCAAGCTGGAAGAGCTGACCGTTCTTCCCATCGGGCACAACCACGAGGGAGTAGCCGTCTTCGAGGGGGATGAAGGTCGCTATCTCGTCATGGCCGATGGCATGCGGGAGATCGAGCCCGCAGAGGGCGGCGACGCCCGGTTCCTGCGGGCACCCACAGACAGGGATATGTCCCTGTGCGCGGATGCGTTCGTCCTGGAGATTGTGGGCGGCCGCAACATGCGCATGTCGGATCTGGTCCGGTTCGCCTCCGCGATCACGGGCATCGAACACGTCCGCATGCAACAGAGTCCCAGGCTTCGTGAAATTCAGGAGGCAGTCGAAGCCGCGCTCGTTCGGCGCGTTCGACTCGAATCGTCCGAACATGCGGATTCATACCGCGCGATTTTCGAGGCAGCCAAACGACTGATGGAGGGGCAGCCGTCGTTCACGGCGCGCACGTCGACCTCGGTGATGCTCCAGCAGTACTCAACGCCGTTGCCGATGGCGGTGGCCGCACAGGTCGCGCTGGGTGACACCCGGGGACGTACCGTTCTGGAGCCTACGGTCGGGCACGGCGCGCTGCTGAGCACGCTGGAGGCCTCGTCCATCGTCGGCGTGGATCTCGACGGCAGGCGACTGGATAACCTGCAGGGCGGCCGCGACGACATCGAGATCAGGCAGGGCGATGCCCGGATTGTGGATTTCACCAGCCTCAACCGCGGCGAGAAGTTCGACCAGATCATTTGCAATCCGCCGTTCGGTAGCCTGGACAAGACCATCGATTGGCGGGGATTGAAGGTCCGGCGCCTCGATCACCAGGTGCTGCTGCGGTCGCTCGATGCACGCAAGGACGACGGCGTGGGCGTCTACATCATCGGCGCCGACAGTTATCTCGATACCAAGGCCGGCAAGGTCACGGGCGCATCCCGCTACCTGTTCAACTGGCTTGCCGATCACTATCACGTGGATGTAGCGGAAGTCCCTGGCAGCGTGTTCACAAAACAGGGCGCGACGTTCCCGGTGCGAATGGTGGTCGTCGGCAAGCGGGCGGGCGACGGCGAGCAGGTGCCGGACGATCTTTCGCTGCTTGCCAGCGACGACGCCATCTTCGCGTGGTGCGAGCGAATGCGCGAGAAATACGCCCAGGAGTTGGCGCCGGTCTCCGTCGAAAATACGTTCCTGGAAATGGAAGACAACGCGGAGCCCAGTGATATAGATGCTCCGGCTGACGCCGTGCAAAGTGGTTCGCAAGGCAACGTCTCGGATGCGGAAGAGAATAGTTTCCAGTCGCCGTATCCGGCACGTAGCCAGATCAGCGAGGCGACCTCGATGATCCCGCGCAACATGCTTACGCCATTGCGCGAAGCGCTGGATGAGGTTGTCGAGGAACACGGAGACATCGACGAATTCGTTGCCAGCCGACTCGGCTGGACCGTGGAAGAGATGCGAGAGCAGGAATACCTGTCCCCGGAACAGGTGGACGCCGTCGCATTGGGAGTCCACCAAGCCGAAACCACGGGCGGTGATCGGGGCGTGCTGAGTGGCGACATGACCGGCCTTGGAAAGGGCCGTATCGCGGCTGCAATGGCGCTCTACTATCAGCGCCGGCACAAGGTCGTCACCTTCCTGACAGAAACGCCGACGTTGTTCACCGACTTCTGGCGGGATCTGCGCGACATCGGCGCGCACGGTGTGTTCAACCCGATGATCGTCAATGCAGGCGTGTCGATCATTGACCCCATTTCCGGGGACAAGCTGGTGGCAGCAACGCCGGCGAGCGTTGTAAACGCCGCGGTGGCATCGGGCAAGGTGCCGGACGGCTACAACCTGGTGCTCGCGACTTATTCGCAGTTCAATCGTGATCGCAACAGCGCCCAGGCGGGCAAATCACGCTGGATCACAACCTCCACTGAAAACGGCGCACTGATTCTCGATGAAAGTCACAACGCCGCCGGCGAATCGAACACGAACCGCAACATTGCCGCGGCGATCGATACGTCGAACTATGTGACGTACAGCTCGGCGACCTCAATGAAGGAAGGCAAGAACGTGAGCGCCTACGTGCGCCTGTTCCCCCCGACTGTCGATATCGGATCGCTTCCGGAAACGCTCAGGACCGGCGGCGAAGTGCTGCAGGAAGTCCTGTCCGGCATGCTGGCCCGGGATGGCGTTTTCATTCGGCGCGAACATGACCTGAGCAACCTGACGTTTGCGGTCCGCCCCGATACGGAAGAGCGACAGGCACGCAATCGCATCCTCTCCGACGCGCTTGCTGGTATTTTGGAGGCAATGAACCTTCTCTCCGGTGATTTGAACAATGCCGTGACCGAGCGCAACAAGGACATCAAGAAAGAGATCGCGGCGATGCCGGAGGCTGAGCGCCAGGGCAACCGCATGGGTGCCGTGGCGGTGAATTTCGGCTCCCGGCTGTACAACATCTATCGCCAGTTCCTGCTGGCGCTGCAGGTCGATCTTGCGGCTGACCGAGCTGTTGACGCGCTCGAATCCGGCAAGAAGCCCGTTATCGTGCTGGAAAACACGATGGAAGCGCTGCTGCAGGACATCATTGCCGCAAGCAAGGAAGAATTGCTGGGAGACGGCGATGAGGACGAGCTGTCGGCGGACGCCGTGGCCCGCCTGGCCGTAAAAGGGGAGGTCGATTTGGGCGCGCCCTTGAGTTTTCGGGATGTGCTGCATCGCACCCTCAAGAAGTTGACGTACTACAACGAGACCAACCGGTACGGCAATGTTCACCAGGTCGAATTGGCATCGAAGGAATCCGATCGCGTAATCGAGCGGATCGGCAAGCTGATCGACGAGATGCCGGATCTTCCGGTATCTCCAATTGACCAGATGCGCGAGCGCATCGAGCAGGCCGGGTTCGCCTGCGATGAACTGTCCGGGCGCAAATTATCGATCCAGCACCGCGAGAATTCAGCATTTGCCGTCGCGCTTGAGCAGCGTCCGAAAGCCGAGATCGTGCGCCGCTTCAATACGGGCCAGACCGACGCCCTCATCCTGACCCGCGCGGGCTCGACCGGCATCAGTCTGCATGCCAGCGAGAAGTTCCCCGACAAGCGCCAGCGCAGGATGATCGAGGCGCAGCCGGCGGCCGACGTGAACAAACGCGTTCAGTTCTTCGGTCGCGTCAACCGCAAGGGACAGGTGCACTCACCCGAGATCGAAACCCTGTCCACGGGTCTCATCGGACAGGCGCGTCCGATTGCCATGCAAAACGCGAAGCTGCGGAAATTGTCGGCGAATACGACGGCCAACCAGGACAATGCCGCGCTTGATGCGACGGTGCCCGACTTCATCAACACCATAGGCGACCAAGTCGCCTATCGCTATCTCGAATCCCGCCCCGATATCGCGCGGCGCCTGGATATCGAAATGGACGACGAGGACGCCATGGATGGCCGCCGCGAGGAAGCCTATTACATCAACAAGCTGACCTCGCGGTTGGTCATGCTGCGGGTGTCGGACCAGGAGGACATCTACGAGGCCCTAACCACGGAATACGTTCGCGTGATTCAGGAGCTCGATGAGAAGGGCATCAACCCCCTCAAGTCCAAGGAGCTTGATATTCGGTGCCGGGAAGTCAAGCGGGAGGTGTTCGAGAGCGGAGACCCGACTTCGCGGTCGGTGTTCGATCATCCGGTCTATCTCAAGACGGTCGAATACGAGGTCGAACGGTATCCATTGCGGTCGGAGACAGTGCAGGCGTACATCGATGCGCATAGCCAGCGCTTCGAGGAAACCTTCGGGGCGCCATGCAACAAGATCCTTTGCGCGATCTCCGATGCGCTAGCGCAGGAGCGCCCGAATGCGATCGCTGCGGCACTTGGCACCAAGCACAAGAGCGTCGAAGAGGCGTTGATGAGCAACGAGCCGAACGGCCCCAAGAAGGTGCAGGCGCGTTACGAGTTCCTGATGAAAACCTTGCGCGAGATCGATATCGGCCGGCATGTCCGATTCACGAACAACCAGGACGAGCCGGCGTTCGGCGTTATTGCGGGGATCGGGTTGCCGAAGGAAGGGCAGCACAACCAGCTCGGCGCGTACACGGTGTCGATCGCAGTGCCCGGTGAGGAACGGCTGATCGAACGCTCCTTCTATGGATTACGGGAAGACAGCGATTTCCGTGTCCTCGGAAAGTACCTGCAGCTCGACGACATGATGGAAAAATTCGATCAGGCCGTGTCCGGCAAGCGCATCGAGCAGCGACTCATCCTCGACGGCAACCTGTTCAAGGCAGCCCAGATGGCCGCTCAGCACCGTCTGGGGGCCAGTGCGGTCTATACGGACCAGGAGGGCAACCGTCTGCGCGGTGTGGTGCTGAGCAAGACGGTATCGGCCAAGGAGCTATCGGCGCTGCCGATCCGCATCGAAACGCCGGAGATGGTGGTGGCCTTGCTGGAGCGCGATCGCTCGTACCGCTTCGGTAGCCGGAACTCGGGCTCGATCGCCATGGGCGAGGACACGATCATCTGGGTGGACGGAAACGACTGCGTCATTCAGTGTCCGGGAACGAAGGCCAAGGGCGGATCGGTGTTTGGCAATCCCGACCTGGTCGCGATTACCGATGATTTCTCTGGCAGCCGCAATTCGATGACTGCCCGGTTCCCGCGGCGGGACATGCAGCAGGCTATTGAGGTGATGTATCGGGGCGGACTGTCGTTCTATGCCCAAGCCAGCCTCCGGGAAGTCGTCAACGAACTCTCGATGACGGTGTACAAAAACGAGAGTGGAAATGAAAGAAAATACATATATGATGATCAAAAGCGGACGGCGACCGCCGCTCGCTGAACTATGGGACGCGGAGGGAAGGTGAAATGCACGAGCTGCAGCTGATCCAGAACGCGTGTACGGCGATGCCGCCGTGCACCAGCGAAATGCCCTACCTGCTGATGGCCGCGACCGACGGTACCGGCAGCAGCGTTGCTGTCGACATCGAATGGGTTTCCGGCGACGGAGCCGGGCCCGACGAGGTTCGCATGAGCGTCACCGAGCGTGTCAATGGCGATTCCCAGGTCCTGTTGGGCGTCGCCTTCAACGCCGCATCTGGTGACCTCCTGCGAGGCGGGGAGAGCCAGTCCTTGGCACGTCCGATTACGGATGACGACGAACGAGCTAGGTTGGCTGCCGACCTTGCCATGATTCTGGCGCTGTGCCAGCCCGTCGAGCAGGGTGTGGAGCGGGCCGCAGCGTGATGACTACAGGGGCGCTCAGCTCACGAGGGGGCGTATCAGGCCCGGGTCTGCTTCGCGACTTTCTTGGTCTTTGCGGACTTCTTCGCCGGGACAGACGAGGTGTAGTTGTATTCCTCGGCCAAATAGATTTTAAGGTGGGCCGGGCTGATCTTCCAGCCAAACTTGCGGACGAATCCTTCCATGATCGATTTGATCGGCACCTGGTTCTGGACCAGAACATCCAATCCGTCCTCCTTGAGATCGTCCAGGTAGCCACGGATCCGATCCGGGATCTGCGATTTCTTCTTCCGCTCGTTGAGCAGCGCTTGCGCCGCAGCCTTCACGGTCTCGCGAGAGGGACGGGCTTCGGTGGTAGGCGGGGACATCGGCTGTGGCTTGGCCATGGTGACTTCCAGAGGCGTCGGGAGAGGCGGTACGACGCTTTCGATCATAGCAAACGGCGAGACCATGCGGTTCAGGCCACCGCTGACAACCATTCCACTAACCCGCACCCGGATGGCATGCGTCAACCGGCCGCTTCGACCCATAAGGGAGGGTGCATCCTGGCGATGCACGCATACGCATGAAAGTCTACGTCGCGGAAAAGCCGAACCTGGGGCGCGCGATCGCCACGGTCCTGGAACAGCAATCGCCCGTGGTGGAATCCGGTCGGGAGTTCATTCGCGGCAAATCCTGGGCCGTGTGCTGGGCGGCCGGCCATATCTACGACATGGCGGATCCGGACTACTACATCGAACGGATACACCCTTCGGCGACAAAGGGGTCCAACGGCAAGTTCAGCTGGTCGTTCAACCATCTGCCGCTTCTGCCGGGGGCGAATGACTGGAAATTGCGCGTGGATCCGAGCAAGCGCAGCCTCGTCAACACGATCAAGGGATTGGTGGCGCAGGCGACGGTGGTCGTCAATGCTGGCGATCCTGATCGCGAAGGCCAGTTGCTGGTCGACGAGATCCTTCGGGAGATCCCAGGCGCATCCAAAAAGCCGACGCGTCGTGTGCTGATTTCTGACCTCAATGAGGAACCCGTCGCTGAGGCGCTGCGCAATGAGCGAGACAACAAGGATTTTGCGGGGATGAGCAATGCCGCCCTTGCGCGCTCACGGGCGGATTGGACCTCGGGTATGAACTTCTCGCGCGCAGTCACGCTGCAGGCGAAGGCCTCGGGCTTCGGGAGCTATATCAGCATCGGCCGCGTCCAGACGCCGATCCTGGGACTGATCGTTCAGCGCGAGCTGGACATCAAGAATTTTGTGCCGACCGATCACCACGGCATGACTGCCCAGATCCGGGTCAAGGGCGGTACGTTCAATGCGCAGTGGCAGCCGTCTGAGCACCAACCAGGGAAAGACAGCGAGGGCAGGGTCATCGACCAGGCCGAAGTCCGCAAGGTTCACGCCAAGGTCAACGGCCGCGCCGGCACCATCATTGACTACAAGGATGAGCTGAAGCGCAAAGGGCCAGACCTGCTTTTTTCCGTTGGCAAGATCCAGCAACTGATGTCGAAAAAGTATGGCTATCGCTCGGATGCGACGCTCGAAGCGCTCCAGAGCCTCTACGAACGCAAACTCACGACCTATCCGCGCTCGGATAGCCAGTACCTTCCGGAAGCGCAGCTGGCTGCGGCGCCCAAGATACTGGACGCAATCAAAGATGTGGTTGGCGGTCAGGTCGAGGGCGGAGTCACGGCGCTGCAGTACGACGCCAAGACGAAAAGCCAAGCCTGGAATACAAGCAAGGTCACGGCGCACCACGCGATCGTCCCCACGATGAAGCATCCGAATCTCTCCACGATGACGCCCATCGAAAGCAACGTCTACAAGGAGATCTGCAAGCGGTACATGGCCCAGTTTATGGCGCCATACCAGTACCGCTCTGTCGTTGCAGTTGCCGAGGTAGAAGGCGAAAAATTCAAGGCAACCGGCACGACGCAGGTGTCGCCTGGCTGGAAGCTGCTTTATGGCGCGGAGGCCGGAGACGACGCAGAGGACAAAGTGAATGTCGGCGCACTGCCGTCCATCGTCAACGGCGAGCAGGCGACCTGCGCGGGCCTGAACATCGATGCCAAACGCACCACCCCCCCGGATCGTTTTACCGACTCCACGCTCAACGAAGCGATGGAGAACATCCACAAGTTCGTGACAGATCCTGAGATCAAGAAGATCTTCGAGCGAATGCTTGCGAACAAGAAGGCAGGCGCTGCCGATGCAGCGTTCGGCATCGGAACGCCTGCAACGCGCCATACGTTCGTACCGAAGCTCGGCAAGCTCGGCCTGATTCGTACGGAGAAGGCGAATGCTCGTGCCAAGGAAGAGGTCTACATCCCGGAACCGGCCGCGATGGCCCTGGTTGCCGCACTGCCAGGAGAGCTTTCAAAGCCCGACATGACGGCGCTGTGGGAATCCGTGTTCGAGAAGATCGAATCCGGTGAAGTAACTGTCGACCAGTTCATGGACCAGCAAGGCAAGTGGATCGCCAAGATGATCGATACGGTGCGTTCGGCGCCCATCAATCTGCCCGACATCGAGATCCAGAAAAAGTCATTTGCCGTTGGCAAGAAGAGTGGAAGTCGGTCGCGAGGGGGCGGCTCTTCCCGCTTCCCAAAAGGGGAGCGTTCGGCGCCTAAGAGAGCGGCGTCGAACGGGGGCGGAAAGTGCACGAAATGCGGGAGCGGAATGTCGCAGCGGAGTAGCGCAAACGGCCCATTTCTCGGCTGTACGAAATATCCGACTTGTCGGCATACGGAGCAGATCCGGTGACGGATAAAAATTGTTTTCGGTGGCGCGTCTCGTGGGTGTTGGGTGTTGATGCCGAGAAGCGAGAATAGCCGTGAGCGGCTACGCCTCGGAAACACTGTGGACGGCCGGCCAGCTCAGCGTATATGTGCGCATTGCTGGATTTTCGCGCTGGGAGAATGCGCGTCATTTCGGCAGCATCAGGTCAAGATTGCGAAGCGACCAGGGCAAGCTCTATATCGAGGACGGGACAGGCCGTAGCACGCGTATCCATGCTCGCGACTTGACGGTGTTCCGGCGAATTAAGCCAGACGCAGACCCACCATCTCGGATGCCAATTCTTTCCGACTGCGAACAGATCGGGGTCCGGATGTGTGATGTCAGTCGTAGGTTGGAGTTGGAGCAGCTTCGTCTGATGGCGCATATCGTGCGTGCGGAGACGGATGCCTTTGTGTTGTCGGAATTGTTGTGAAGGGTGTTGTTGACAAGAGCGGAGAACAGCACGCTTTGCCGTTGTCGAATAAGGGCGTGGTGTTCGTGGTTGTCTTCACCGACTCACGTTTCCGTTGACCGATTTTTAACCCATTTCAGTGTTGTGTGTTGTTCGGAAGAGCAGAGAAAGGCATTCTTCTCCGGGAACGAAGTCATGGATATGTTGGCGAAAGCTGTTGTTGATGGTGTTGTTGAAGAGCTTCCCTCATCCTTGTCCGCCGGCGGAAGCGAGGCGGTGAGACTGGTGGTCGAACGGGTTTGCGCCGGCGGGACGCTGCATCGCATCGCCACGGCCCATTTGGGATTCGTGTGGCTGCTGATGCCGGGTGGCATTTCTCTGCGACCGGAGGTAGGGGAAGCGGCGGCGGCAGATCCATCGTTGGTGTCGAATGACGGGCCCGTCGGTCGCGTGTGCTGGGAATTCCGTTCACGGAAAGACGATGTCGATGGCGTGAGCGAGAGCTGATGGCTCAGTTGTTGTTTCACTGAACAGGCGAGCCCTTAGCTAGCCTGTGAGGTAACGGTCGGGTCTGCGTGGTTACCTCACAGGCGGAAAGCTGGCGGCCGATGTGTCATCCACGTTGACGCCTTGCCCTTGGCGGGCTTGTCTTCAACGGAAGCGAGTAGGGTATCCACTAGCTCGCGATCCACAAGCTGTTCGGTGAGCATGGCCTCGACGAACTAGAAGTCCTTTTCGCGGCCCGCCAGTAGCTTGGAGACTGCAAGGTCGGCCGCCGACAAGCATTCTGCAGAGCGTGTCGTGCCGTATGCGTCGTACGCGATTTCGACAAGACGCTGTTGCCACCCAGGCGCGAGATCGGCCGTTTTTATTTCCACACCATCCGCGTAGTAGCCGAAGTTCGATGCAAACGGGGAACCATTGCCGATCGCGCCATCGACGATGGCGGCATAACGCTCCGCATCTTCGTTTTCGTCACTTGGCACGACAGCAAGATCCGCCTCCATCGAACGGCTCAAGATATGGCTGGAAGGGTCAGCCGTGCCAAGGATCGCTTGACTGCCGATGATCACGAACTTGACCCGGCCATTCGTAACGCTGTCGGCTGCGCGAAGGACGTGCAGGAGTTCGTGTCGGCGCATGATCAGTGCTCGCGCAGGAGGTTCCAGCGTTCCTGATTAGTCACCACCCCAAGAAATGGGGCGCAGGAACGCAGGGTATCGGATTCCTCGCTGGTGCCGCGGAGCGCGGTCACGACTACACGGACACCCTGAGCGATCAGGGTGTCCCACTGCGCCCAATAGCGCTCACTGGCCGCCCCGGGTCGGGCGCGCCTCCATTGTTCCAGTTGGACTTGGCCGCGGCGCAACAGAGTGCCCGACGCGTCCGTTTCGAGACGGTCGGCAACGAGATCCCAATAAAGGCGGGTGGAGCGCTGGCTCATGGGGCGATCTTACCCCGGTCTGTCGCGAGAAAAGATGAATTCTTCTGGGATGGATTGACGCCTCTTGCGCGATACAACACCAATAGTCATAATCGCAGGCGAGACCATAATCGCGAGCGTTGGCGTGGCCACACTGCATACCCTGCGTTCCAAGACCCCCCCGGGTGCCCCGGACACCGGCATTTCAGCGCCGGTGCCCGGGCGCAACTTTGACGACACAGACATGCCGCCGCCGCTCCCCGACGACAACACGCCCGCGGCCGGTCAGGATGAAGCGGTGGCGAGCGTCGGGCGGGAGGATGGGCAGGCGCCTCAAGGCGTGAGCAGCGATATATTGGACCGGATCTACGTTGGTTTCGAGGACATGAGACGGCGCGAGGAAATCGACGCGCCCTTGGACCTGGTCGACCGACCGCAAGGGTTCAGCGGCCAGGTCGTGGCGGCGTCGGAGTTCGGCGTCGCAGTTCGCAATGGCGGCGGCATTTCGTACGTGCCGATGCAGCTGTTTGGCGAACCGGCCCCGACGTTTGAGGTGGGGCAGCCGCTATCGCTGGTGCTGGAGGATCGCGACGGCACGTTGCAGGCCCGTGTCCTGGACCGCATCGGTCCGATGTCCAGCCCGTACCAATACGTGGACGCGTGGGCGGACTCGCGCGAACCGGCCGATACCGAAGATGCCGCGCCGTCCACGGCCGATCCCGGCAAACCGAAATCGATCGCGCCCGTGGGCGCGGCCGAGCTATCGCCGGAACAGATAGCAGCAGCGGCGCGACAGATGGCTGAGAACACGCGCGGCACCGGTTCCGGAAGCAGGCTCGACAATCCGCTGGTCCAGAAGACCGCGCTCGGTGCGCTGGCCGCAAGCGCAGTATTGGCGACCGGCGCCGGCGGCCTCGTGCCGGCGCTTGCCGCCGGTGTGCTTGTCGCGGGCGGTGGCAGCCTCGCGCTGGCGGGGCTCAAGAAGGCGGGCGCCGGCGTGCAACAGGTGCTCGAAACGGGGCGCACCAAGGTCAGCGACGTGCTGGCCAAGCAGGTCAACAGCCTGTCGGCCGACATCGAACGCGACACCAACTGGCTGCGTGCGCACGGCATGGAAAGCATCGTCACGCAGATGAAGGATACCGGCCGCTCGATGCGCGAGGTTTTGCCGCAGATGCAGCGCGGCGGACTGCTGGAGCACCTTGGGTTTCAGATGAAGGGAATGCTCGCTGAGCCGGAGTTCGCTCAGCGCTACCAGGCGCTGGAAGCGAACCTGACGCGATTCGGCCTCAAAGCCGATCGCTACGCAAAGACGATGGTCGCGTTGGGACGCGACCCGGAGTCGTTCCTCGAAGCCCAGACCGACCGGGTCGGCAAGGCCGTCGAGGGGATGCCGATTGAGAAGGACGGGAAGTTCAGTGCGTTGACGGAAAAAGTGGCTGAGATCGCGGAAAGCATCAAGGCCGTCATCAACAAAATCATGGGCCGCATGGCCCCAGGGCGGAATTGACCATGGCACCTACGGCACTCGATTCGCTGGATCGCTATTGCGAAGCGCGCTCGCAGCAGATGGACGATAACGAGCAGCAGGAGCCCGATGCGGGGCTCGAAGCACGCGTGGTGTCGGCCTTGGAAGAGACGGGCGTGGCCTCGGATCAGGTCGGCGAGATCGTCCTGCATCACTTGCGGGACGACGCCAACATCCGTGCGCGCATCCTGCGCGGCCCCGACGCGTTAACGAAGGAAATGACTTACGTGCGCAGCCGCGCCATCGAGGTCAACCGGGGCGGACTCCAGGCCCAAGTCCGCGAGGTCGCCGATCTCGTCGGTCCGCTCGCGATGGTGGATTCTCTACGCCCGCTATGCGCACCGGACCTGGAGCCGAGGTTGCGCCCGTAAGCGGCGCATCGCCATGGCGGATCTCGTTGTCATCGAGGCGCCTGGCAAGCTGCGCACGATAAGGCGCAGCCTCGCCGATAACCGGATCCACGCTGATGTCGTGGCAACGATTGGCCATGTACGCGGTTACGACCGGCGGCTGGTGCCGCTGGGGATATCGGTCGACGCAGACGACACCTTGCACGAACAACGCCACGTGCTACGACCCAACGTGCGTCGGTTTCTTGCTGCGGCGATCGCGAAAGCAGATCGGGTGGTGATCGCCACCGACGGCGATCAGGAAGGACATGCAATCGCCGCAGATGTAGCCGCACTTGTGCGCGAATGCGCGCCGGTCGCGCCCATCCTCCGGATGGTGCCAACCGGACTGGATTCTGCGAGCCTCGCCGAGGCGTGGGCTGCGGCTGCGCCGCTTGTGCTGGTGGACGCGCAGCCGGGCATCGGCCGCCGGGTCGCCGATCGCGTGTTCGCGTCTGCGCAGTCCGAACCCGAGAAGGGAAGGGTAATCGGGCGGGTCCAACTCGGCTTGTTGCAGTTGTGCGCGGATGGGCGCGTTTGTCGCCAAGTGGCTACGCTGCCGGTGCAGGCGGCCGATGGCGGCCGTCCGTTTTCAGCTACGGTGGACTTGCCGCCAGGTGTCGGCGAAGCCGATGTTTTGGGCGCGTTCGCCGCCGCGGCGCCGGCCCGCATGATAGGTGAGCCGGTCGAGGCGCCGTTGCAGACGCCGATGGATGCGGCCGACGCGCTGCTCGCGCTGGAAGCCGAGCTATCGATTGGGATCGGGGACGCGGCGCGCTTGCTGCAGGAAATGTACGAAAGCGGCGATATCTCCTATCCGAGAACGAGCGTTCGCGCCTACACGGGTATGGGAGTGGAGGCCGTGGCGCGCCTCGCCCAGGTGCGTGGCATCCTAGGGTTCCAGCGCACGACGATTCCATCAATGGAATCGGGGGCGCATGAGGCGATTCGCCTGGTGGGCGATCGCGACGCGCCGGACCTGATGCGCCTGCCACGCCTGGCGGGGCGCATCACCGAGGGCGTGCGCACCATCGTCGGCAGGCGCATGGTGGAAAGCGGCGTCCCCGTGCGTCGCGAAGACGGGCATTGCGAGGGCTTGCCGCTATGGGCCGACCGCGTCCGAATCGTGCGCGATTCAATACGGGCACGCCCGGGCTGGTCTTCTGCGCCACCGGCGTCGCTCGTGATCCGTGAGCGTTCGCCGGCGGCTGCGCTGGTCGCGGCGATGGCCGGGGCCGGTGTGGGACGTCCCAGCACGTATGCCAGTCATGCGTCGCGCTTTATAGGAACAGGGTGGGTCGATGACGAGTTGCGACTGACCGATGCCGGCCGTGAGGTGCTGGATAGCGTGCCCGGCGCTGTGCGTCGCGCCGCGGCGACCAGTGCGTTCGAGGCAGCCATCGAGGCGCCCGGAACGGCGCTTGAGCGCGCCGAACGGGCGCTTGCGGTGTTGGGGGTAGTGACGGCATGGGGGGGCGCGACGGCAACGGTTGATGCGGCACCAGAGGCGATGGACAGGGCACACGCCCCGGAAGTTGAGACACCGGCCACCGAGGCACTGGAGTACGAGGATGAAGAAGATGTCCCTGCTTACAGGGTGGGATGACGGTGCCGCGGCGGCACGCCGCACGGTGCACCGGCAGGTACGCGCGTGGGATGCACTGCCGGCGCGCTGGCGATGGGCGCTGGTTGGCGCGCTGATTCTTGCGCTGCCGGCGACCGCGCTTGTAATGCGCCTGGACTGGAGTCGCCAGCTCACGCCGGCGGAACTGGTGGGGTTAGAGGCGTGGACCGCCGATACGCATGCCCCGCCTGTCGCGGCGGCACTGGAACGCGTGAAACGGGATCGGAAGGTGACGGTCGACGAGGCGCACGGTGTCATCGAGGTGGCCAAGGCCGCGTCCAGCCCGCCTGGCCTGATGGAACCGGTGGGCTGGACGCGGTAACCGCCGCCTTCCGCTTGCCCGACACTGGCCGCGCGGGCTTTCCCGGCAGAAGCCAAGGGCTCAGATAGTTTTTCACCCCCCAAGGCCGGTGGCCCCGCATTAGCGTCTTATGGGTAACAGGGCGGGCGGGCGGCGGCAGCGGCCCTTTTCCACCCCTCTGCGAGCCTTGCCTCGGGTTATTTTCTCGCGTATTGTCTCCTTATGCACCGTGACTATCGTTATTGAATCACGTTAGGAAATGATCGCGATATGCAACGTCAGATGCGAACAATCGAAGATTTCGAGACGATCATGCTCCACCTCGCAGACGAAGAGGGGTGGACGTTCCGCGACGGCGACGATGAGGTCGCGCCGGAGGGCGTGTTCAACAGCGAAACGTTCGCGCCGGCATTGATGCGCGTGGCGGAGATGGAGCTCGCTGCCCGCGGCTTGCCGATCGATCTTGGCGTTGCATTCGAGCAGCGCGAGGACACACTGCTCGGGGTCTCGCTGGCCTTTGACGACAAGGCGTCATTGCTCGCAGCGATGTGGCGCCTGTCGCTCGCAGCCTATGTCGTCGACCAGCTTCCGCGGATCGGACAGTCGCGCGACCTCGCACTGCTTCGCCAGGTCTTCGCTAACCAACCGGCGCTGAGGGCATAAACATGGAAAGCCCGGTCAAGCGCCTGGTGCGGAACGATCGCGTCCGACATGCGCCAGCGCCCCCCACAGCGCCCGACACGACCGGCGAAGAAGGCAAATCCGGATCGTCGTCGTTGGGTTATTTCGCCGGGATGTTGGACGTAGCCCTCGATGCTGGTGATCACGATCAGCAGCAGAAGGATGCCATCGGCATGGCACAGGCGGTGCCTGCCCCTGTCGATGTGGGCGAGGATCAAACGCCTCCGGCGGCGGCGCATGCCAGACGCTCGGCGCTCGCCGAGCTGGTCCACGGACAGCCGCTTGCTCAACCGCCGGCGGCAGCTGCTTGCACCGACGATGTCGAGGCACGACCGGAAATCGTGGATGTCCTGACCTCGTTGTGCCCGGTGTTCCGGGCCGCGTACGTGTTTCCGGGTCCGGGCGTACCGGCCCGGCAGATGGCCGACGCGGTGCATGTGATGTCGCGCCAGGTAGTCTCGATATCCGAAGCGTTGGCGCGTGACTGCGATCCACTGGAAATCGACCAGAGCTGGATGCGGGCTCGAATGGGGACCTTTGTCTCCGAATTGGTGTCGTCCGCGTGGGTGAGCACAGCGATCCATCGCCAACGACTGCCCCTCGGGCGCCAGGACGCGGCACCGTCACCCGAGGGCGAGATTGAGCGCCTGGCGACATGTGTGTCGGCCGCCATGCGGGCGATTGAAGGATCGTCATACGGTGCCGCCGCAGGGTCGCGTGTCGCTGCGGTGGTCAGCCTCGCGGCCCTGGTGTTCCCGATGGAAGGCTATCGGCACTTCATCACAACGGCGCTGCCGGAGATGGAGGTGGACTTGGATGGCGCAACCCGCCGTATGGGAGCGGCGGTCGCCGACGAGGTCGCGGCTGCTGTCGCGCGTTTGTCCGCGTATGTGCCGGAAGCCTTGCATGGCGAATTGGCAAGCGAACTGACCGCGCAGGGTGCGAAGTTCATCTTCGACGCTCGCGAATCGGCGTGCGGCGAGGTGTTCCGTGCGCTCGACGCAGTGCGCGAGCAAGGCGGCACTGCCGAGGACGCGATCGCGATCCTCAACGGTCCCGAGATGACAGGAGGCGTGCCGGTCGATCGGATGATCGCGCTGATGCGCGCCATGTTCGGTCGCGCGGTCGCAACGATCGAGTTTTCGGCCAAGGCAATGCTGGGAGGGAGCGATGGACGAGCAGCCCGATAACGCGAACGCGGAGCGTCCGCGTCGGAAGGGAGGGTTTATGCGCACGCTGGGCCGCGTGGCACTCCGTCCACCCGTGGGGGACCTGCGGCAGATCGGCGATGTCGGCCGCGCGACGGCGACGCTCGTACGCAACGCGCGGGCATCGGGGCGGCATGAAAGTTTTTTCGATGCCTTGGAGCGGCAAGGGATGTCACTGGCCGATGCCGATGAGCGCGCCCGGCAGATCCAGCGCATCGGCCATATCTATGCCGGCACCGCCGCGGTTGCGTTTGTGCTGATCGCCTTGGCGCCGTTCTCGTCGGTTCCGCTTGCACAATTCATGGGCGCGCTCGCGGTCATGGTGATGTCCGGTGCCAAGGCCTTGGTGGCGTACTTTCGTGTAGCGCAGGTGCACGATCGCCAGTTGTACGGCTTTGTCAGCTGGGTACGCGGCAAGCGTGAAGAGGTCGAGGCGGCACCGGAGCGCACAGACCTGGATCCAACGAGCGGTCCTGTGGACGCGACGCTGGAAGAACTGCGACGTATCGCGGAATCGCGATCGGGCGAGGACGGGCGTTGATGGACGCCTTGCCGCCGCCCACTCCGCTGCAAGTGGCCTGCATTGTGCAGGCGGCAACGGCGTATGGGGTGGATCCCGCGCAAGTGCGCAGTGAGCTGCCGTTGCGTGGCGGACGCAGTGCGCAAGTGTTCCGCAATGCAGACGGCAGCTTTGATGTCGGGCTGATGCGGATTCCGAGCTCAGCACTCCCTGCGCTGGAACGGTACGGCATCACCCGCGAGCGGCTGATGCGGGAGGACTGTCTCAACATCCAGGTCGCCACCTACATGATGGCGCTACGCCCGACCAAGCCGACCGTCGCAGGGCCGGCGGTGGTGAGCCTGCGGCCGTTGCCGGTTGATGACCTACGGGCGGCACACGCTACAGCGATGCCGCGGGTGCGGGAGGCGTGCATGGTGCGCAGCGCCCAGGCATTTCGCCTTCCGATCGAATTGCTGCAGGCGATCGCCAAGACCGAAGGCGGACAAACCGGGACGGTCACGCGCAACCGCAACGGCTCAGTGGACATGGGCGTGATGCAGGTGAATTCCATCCACCTGTCGGGCGCACCGCACAGGTTTCTGGCCCGTGGGATCACTGCCCAGCAACTGATCAACGATGATTGCGTGAACATCGCTGCGGGCGCTTCGATCCTGCGTTATGAGATAGACCGCGCGAGCAATTTCTGGTCGGGCGTCGCCCGCTACCATTCCAAGACGCCGTATTACGCATCAATCTACCTCGGCAAGGTTGTGCGCAACCTTCGCGCGATGGGCAGCGGCATGACAGGACGCGTTGCGCAATGAACCGTCCAGCCGATTCGATGAACAACAAGGACATCGCCCCGTGGGGGCTGATCATGATCGGCGTCCTTGTGGTGGGTATCTGGTTCTTCGCGCACACCCAGATATCGATGGTCGTGCTGTGGGTGCGGTGGGCGGAAGCCCACCTGCTGTTCTTTGATCCGGACGGCAAGCGTGCCATGGTGGTGTGGCTCGGCGGTACCACGGCCGAGGCGACGACGATCAGCGGCATCGTGCAGTCCGGCAACGTGGCCGGATACAGCCTGCGATGGTTCTCGCTGGCGATTCTGATCGCCATCTTCGCGTGGCTGGTCGTCAAGTCGCCGGGGCGAGGCAGTCGTTATTCCAAGCGGCACACCATGCGTTCGCTTGCCGTGCAGGAAGCCGAGACGTGGCCGGCGATCAGGCCGGTACTCAATCTCAATCTGCCGTATGTGTCCCTGGATGACCCCTTGAATGGGATGCGCATGACACCCAGGGCGTATGCGCGGCGCCATGGGCTGCTGCTGCCGCGCTGGACAACGCAAGAAGGGCTGCGCGATTACCCGAAGCTCAAACAGCTCGATGACAAGGCCTACCTGATTCTCGACAAGACCCGCAAGGTGCTCGAAGCGCAGCTCGGCCGGAAATGGGAAGGCGTGGAACGGCTGCAGCCCTATGAGAGGGCACTCTTCGCTGTCTTCGCCGCGCAGATCGGCCACGACCGCGACATGGCGCTGGCGGTGCTCAATGCCTGTGCCACTGCTGCCGATGCCGCCTTCTCGAAGAAGGCGCCGCAGCTGCTGGAGCCGGAGATTGTCACGGCGGCGTTGGCCAAGTACGGCAAGCAGGAGATCGTTACGAAAATCCTGCTGCGCCACGCGTATGTGCGCACGGTGCTGATGCACATGCTCGAAGTGGCGAGCAAGAATGGCGTGCTCAATCCGGCGCTCTTCCGCTGGTTGAAGATGGCCGATCGTGTCACGTGGTACTCGCTGGAAGACCTCGGAATTGCGACATCGAGTGTGGAGTCGTGCGGCGTCCGTTCGCATTACCTGGCCGAGAGGCTGGCCAATGCACCTTTGGTCGAGCGGTTGGTGGACGGCGCATTGGATGGATTCATTGACGAACTGAACCGTTTCCTCGACGACGAGGAAGTAGAGGACGACATCTGATGGACGAACAACAGATTGAAAAAGGCGGTGCTTCGGCGCCTTTGGAACATCAGGTCAACACGCGGAGGTGGACGATGGTGGGTA
>JBBJNO010000135.1:0-7053 GCA_037720875.1 Luteimonas sp.
TGGGCGGCAGTTACACCGTGTTCGTCGAAGGCAACCTGTTCCGCATCGCCGGCCGCGATGCCGATGCGATCGGCAAGGAACCGCCGCAGGCACTGGAGTTGCCGCCGGGCGCAAGCGATGAGGACGTCGAGCAGATCGTCTGGAAGCAGCTGCGTACCTGTTTCGATCCGGAAATCCCGATCAACGTGGTCGATCTCGGCCTGGTGTACGAGGCTGTCATCCACCCCCGCGACGACGGCAGGCGCGATGTCGAGGTCAAGATGACACTGACGGCGCCAGGATGCGGCATGGGCGACATCCTCATCGACGATGTCCGCAGCAAACTCGAATTGATCCCGACCGTGGCCGAGGCCGATGTCGAACTGGTGTTCGACCCGCCATGGAACCGCACGATGATGTCGGAAGCGGCACGGCTCGAGACCGGAATGCTGTGAACTGTTCAGCGCCATCGCGGGCCGGTTAGCAATCTGTGACGCAGGTCTCACTGAAACGGTGCCGTATTGCTGCCTGTAGCGTGTGTGTCCTTAGCTTGTCCACTGACTGTCGAGTTGCGGCGCATGCCATGACCATCTGGCTATGCCAAAGTGGCTTGAAGGGCCTGCTCAAAGATGATTGAAAGCACCTGCCGTCTGCGAATAGCGCAAAAATTATGGCGTTTCGCGTCCTGGCCTGACTGAAAGCGTTTTTTGCCCAATATGTTTGAACGGCTCTGAATCCGGCCGTCAGCGCATCGCCTCGAAACGGTTCGCGGCGACGTTCTTGCGCACCTGCGACGGATCCCAGATGCGGCCATTCATGGCCACGTAGACACCGGGCGACAGCGACTGCACCGCGCCGACCGCGGTGCCGATATTGAATTCGGCATCGGAACCACGGAATCCGGCGGGATTCAGCGCCCCGGTCAGCACGATGGTCTTGTCGGCCATGCCTGCGAGCACTTTCGCCGTGTCCACCATCGTGTCGGTGCCGTGGGTGATCAGGACATGCCGCGCGGACTGCGCGGCGATCGTGGCGCGGATCAGTTCGCGGTCGTCGTCGCTGATGTGCAGCGAATCCTTGCGGATGATCGGGATCACGCGGAAGCGGAACGCCACGCCGAGTTCTTCCAGGATGCGGCCGATCTGCGGGTCGCCGACCTGGTAATCCGACTTGTCGTCGAAATACACCTTGTCGATGGTGCCGCCGGTGGTGATGACGAGGAGTTCGTCCATCCTGATCGCGTCCAGAATTTCGTGCGGAAAGTATACGCAGCGCGTCAGCCGCGTCAGCCGCGTTTGGCGAAGCGCGCACGCAGGCCGGGCACGCTGGCGGCGACCACGATGCACACCGCAAGCAGCACCTCGATAAGGGCAAGCATGCGTTCGGGTGGACGCGTCCACGCCACCATGACGCCATGGCTGAACCAGGCCAGCGCCAGCACGCCCGCCCAGAAGCCAGCGCGTCGCGCGCCGCGCAATGCCGCCAGCAACAGCGCCGCTGCAGGCAACCCGAACACAATCAGCGCAACCGGTTCGCGCCAGAACCAGATTGTGTACACCACCACCAACGCGGCCAGTGCCGCGCACAACACGCGCCGCGCCAGGATCACGCCGAGAGTTTCCGGGCGATGCCGGCGAGACGTTTGCCCAGCGCACGCGCCAGCACGGCTTCCTCATCGCTCAAGGTCGAATCGTCCTGCGATCCGGCGACATGACTTGCCCCATACGGCGTGCCGCCGGTTTTCGTCGAGGTCAGTGCAGGTTCGGTGTAGGGAATACCGACGATGAGGCAGCCGTGGTGCAGCAACGGATTCATCATCGACAGCAAGGTCGATTCCTGGCCACCGTGCATGGTCGCGGTTGACGTGAATACTGCCGCGGGCTTGCCAGCCAGCGTGCCGCTGACCCACTCGGATCCCAGCGAATCGAGGAAATGTTTCATCGGCGCGGCCATGTTGCCGAACCGGGTCGGGCTGCCGACGATCAGCCCTGCGCACTCCTCGAGATCGCGCTTGTCGACATAGGGCGCGCCCTCGTCGGGCACGGGTGGCGCGGCGGTTTCGGTTTGCGGCGCAACCGGCGGCACGCTGCGGATTCGGGCTGACATGCCCTCAACTTCGCCGATGCCGCGCGCGATCTGCCGCGCAAGGTTGGCCACCGATCCGCCGCGGCTGTAATACAACACAAGGATTTCATTCATGGCGCTGTCCGTCATGCCGCCAGCATAGCGATGCGGCGCTCACCATGCATGCGGTAGGCTTGCGCCAATGGAGCCACTGGATTCCTTCAACCGATGGAGTGACCGCATGCGCGATCGCGCGCGTGCGAGCACGTTCTTTCGTTTTCTGTGGACGCGTTGCCTCGACGACCGACTGTTCGAGTCCGCCGGCTCGCTGTCATTCACCACCGTCTTCGCGCTGGTGCCACTGGCGACCGTGGTGTTCGGGACACTGTCCGCTTTCCCCGTCTTCGCCAAGTTGAGCGATCAGCTCAGCAATTATATTTTCTTGAATTTCGTGCCATCGTCGGCTCGCGCTGTAGAGGACTACCTTAAGCAGTTCTCCGCCAGCGCGGGCCAGCTGACGGCAGCCGGCATCATTGCTTTGGTGCTTTCGGTCTTGATCACGCTGACCAGCGTCGAGGCCGCGTTCAATCGGATCTGGCGGGTGAAATTGTCGAGACCGAAATTCGGCCGTTTCCTTGTCTACTGGACCGTGTTGACACTCGGCGCACTGGTCGCAGTGGCAAGCCTGGCGTTGTCGGCACGTATCTTCGCGCTGGCGATCTTCGACTCGCTCCCCGGACGGTTGCTCGAAAACGCGATGCTGCAACTGGCGCCGTTGTTCATCGAGTGGTTCGCCTTCGCCACCATCTATCGCGTGGTGCCGCATCGCACGATCAAGTGGCGGCATGCCGTGGCCGGCGGGTTGCTGGCGATGCTGCTGTTCGAGCTGGTCAAGGCCGGGCTCGGCCTGTTCCTCGGCAGCTTCAACACCTACACCAAGGTCTACGGGACGGTGGCGTTCGTGCCGATCTTCCTGTTATGGATCTTCCTCAGCTGGGCGTCGGTGTTGCTGGGCGCATCGTTTGCGTCCTCGATGTCGGCCTTCCGCTACCAGCCGGCCGCGATGCGTTTGCCGCACGGCTACGAGATGTATGGGTTGCTGCGAATGCTTGGACGCTTCAATGACACTCGCAAGACGGGGCGCGGGCTGCACAGCGACCAGATCCAGCAGCTGGAGCCGATGCTGACCGACGCGCTGGTGCAACAGATGCTGGCGCAGCTTTGCGAAATCGGCGTGCTGACACGGGCGGAGTCGGGCGAATGGTTGCTGACGCGCGACCTGGATGAGTTGACGATGGCGGAACTGTATGAAGCCTCGCAGTTGCGTATCCCGATCGCGGAAGCGCATTTGCCGTGCCGCGACGATGCGCTTGGGAAGGCGGCCGTTGCGGCGCTCGATCAGCTGCGGTTGCCATTGCGAGATCTGCTCAAGCACCGGGTCAGCGACCTGTATTCGGAACACAAGGAGCAAAAATGAAGACCTATGCGTGGTGGGTTGTGTTCGTCTTGGCGGCAGCGCTTGCTGCCTGTAAAAAACCCGCTGCCGATGATGCTGCGGCACCGGGCAAGGCGACGACGCCAGCATCGAGTCAAGTGGCAACGCCAAGCGCCCCCGCCGATGCGGCCAAACCCACGACGCCTGCATTGCACATCGCGGCCATCGACGGCACCCAATACGATCTGGCCGCGCATCGCGGCAAGTGGGTGGTGGTGAACTTCTGGGCGACGTGGTGCTCGCCGTGCCTGAAGGAAATGCCCGAACTGTCAGCACTGGACGCGATGCGCGAGCACATCGATGTGCTCGGACTGGCTTACGAGGAAATCGAGCCGGAGGCGATGAAAGAATTCCTGAAGACCCACCCGGTGGTGTACCCGGTCGCGATCGTCGACGTGTACAACCCCCCCGAGGATTTCGCCACGCCGCGTGGCTTGCCGATGACGTATCTGCTGTCGCCGGACGGCAAGGTCGCCAGGCAATTCCTGGGCCCGGTGACGGCGAAAGAGATCGAGGCCGCGATCGCCGCCGCAGGTGGTCCGAAATCCGCGGCGTAGTCGTGCCGGCATGCCGCTTCATCGTCACGGGAAAAGTGCAGGGCGTGTTCTTCCGCGCCTCAACGCGCGAGCAGGCGCTGCGACTGGGGCTGCGCGGGCTTGCAAGGAATCTTGCGGATGGCCGTGTCGAAGTGGTTGCGCTCGGCGCGCCTGATGCAATAGATCGCCTCGAAGTCTGGCTGCAAGAGGGTCCGCCGCTGGCTCGCGTGGAGCACGTCGAACGCACCAATGCCGATGCAGGCGTTGTCGGTGATGGTTTCATGATCACGTAGCCGCGAGGCGCTTTTTGTAGGAGCGCACCATGGTGCGCTCCTACAAAGAAAGCCAATTGCGCGATCATTGGTGGCTGGATGAATCCGCGATCGGCTGGATCACGCCATACCGTTCTTTCTGCGGTTTCGCCGGCAACGGTACAAACGTCAGTTTCTTTTGCGACACAGTCGTATCTGGCAACCGATCCAGCAAGTCGCGGATCAGCGTCAGTCGCCCGCGCTTCTGGTCGTTGAAATCGACCAATGTCCAAGGTGCACCTGGCCGATGCGTCGCCTTCAACATCGCCTCGCGGGCGCGGGTGTATTCGGCGTACTTGTTGCGCGCTTCCACGTCGATCGGCGACAGCTTCCAGCGCTTCAGCGGATCCTTCAGCCGCTCGGCGAAGCGTTCTTCCTGCTTGACCTGGTCGCAACACAACCAGTACTTGAACAGCAGGATGCCGTCATCGACGAGTTGCTGCTCGAACAATGGCGTCTGCTGCAGGAAGGCCTTGACCTGCGCATCGGTGCAGAAACCCATGACCTTTTCGACGCCGGCGCGGTTGTACCAGCTGCGATCCAGCAGCACGATCTCGCCGGCGGACGGAAGGTGCGCGACATAACGCTGGAAATACCATTGCGTCGCCTCGCGGTCGCTGGGCCTGGCGAGAGCAACCACATGGCATTGCCGGGGATTCAGGTGATCGGCGATGGCATTGATCACGCCGCCTTTGCCGGCGGTGTCACGGCCTTCGAGGATGACAACGACGCGTTTTCCGGTGTGCTGAAGCCAGTGTGCCATCGCGACGAGCTCTTCCAGCATCGGCTCCAGAAGTTCTTCGTAGTCCTTGCGCTTGAGCAGCTTCATGATTGCGCCCGCCGCGCGCGCGCGGGCATGTGCTTGCGAACCTCGCTCATGCTGCGCGCGACTTCCAGCAACGCGCCTTGTTGCTTCGCGTTCAACGCGCGATAGGACGACAGCAGATCGTGTTCGCCCTTGCTGCGCGCCGGATCGAGCGTGCTGGCGAGTTCGGACAGCAACGCGCCCACCGGCACGCCGAACATGCGCGCCAGTGCATCGAGGTGGTCCTTGCCGGGCAGCTTCTCGCCGCGCAGCCACGCAGCCACGGTGGCCGCGCCAGCGCGTGGAATCGCACGCGCGATCTCGTTGGCGGTAATGCCGCGCGCCTTGGCCAGCAAACGTAACGTGGTGTCGATCGGCATGTTCATTCCTTCAGCCGCGGACGCAGTGCGGCCAGGTTGCAGGGTTTGGTACGCGCGTCGAGTTGCGCGCGGATGATGCGTTCCCACGCGGTACGGCAGGCCGACGTCGAACCGGGCAGGCAAAAGACAAACGTGTTGTTGGCCAGGCCCGCGAACGCGCGCGACTGCAGCGACGACGTGCCGATTTCCTCGAACGAAATCGCGCGGAATAATTCGCCGAAGCCGGGCATGTCCTTGTCCAGGAGTGGCTGTAGTGCTTCTGGCGTTGAATCACGTCCGGTGAAGCCGGTGCCGCCGGTCACCAGCACGCCGTCGATATGGTCGTCGGCGATCCATCTGGAAACCACTTCGCGCAACTTGTATTTGTCATCCGGCAACAGCGCGCGGTCGGCCAGCCGGTGCCCGCCTTCCACGAGCACCGTCGCGAGGTAATCACCGGACGTGTCATTGCCGGGGTTGCGCGAATCCGACACGGTCAGCACGCACAGGTTCAACGGGATGGACATTTCTTTTGCAGCCATGTGCGAAGCCTACACCGCCTCAACTGAGAACGATTACTTGTTCAGATCCTTAATTCGTCATCTCGGCGAAAGCCGGGACCCATCTTATAGCCGGCCCTCACAACTGGGTTCCGGCTCTCGCCGGGATGACGCGAAGCTATCTCAATATCGGAACCTACAGATCTGCATCGTCATTCCCGCGAAGGCGGGAATCTAGTGTCTTTGCTTTTAACGACTTAAAGTCGCTGGATTCCCGCTTTCGCGGGAATGACGAGTCAGAAAAGTTCGTGCTCCTGATTCAAGACAGGTGCGAGTAAAAATTCTGATCTAGCCCTCGTCAGGTCGATGCGGGTCTCGTAAGACCGATACGAAACCGGAGTGTTTCATCATGCGATGCCCAGCCCGCGCCGCGATACAACGCCTGCGCTGTGCTGTTGTTGTGCGTGGTTTCCAGTTCGAGCCGCTGCGCACCGGCTTCGCGGCCAAAGTTTTCCGCGGCGGCGAGCAGCGCGGATGCGACTCCGAGCCGGCGCGCCTCCGGCGCCACGAACAAATCGTTCAAGATCCACACGCGCGCCAGCCTCACCGAGGAAAACATCGGATACAACTGGGTGAAGCCGGCGGCTGTTCCGCTCGACGTTGCCAGCAGGATCACCGATTCGCCGGTACGTAAGCGCTGTTCGAGGAAATCACGCGCCGCGGCCACATCGGAACGCTGGTCGTAGAACCCACGGTACTGATCGAACAAAGGCGCGACGATGTCGAGGTCATCGACGGTCGCATATTGCACATCGATGCTCATGGGGCCTCCGTCAGCTGTGCCAGTTCGTCGGCCTGGTGCTCGCGGGTCAGGCGGTCGACCAGCGCGCCGAGATTGCCTTCCAGCACGTTGGCCAGGTCGTACAGCGTCAGTCCTTCGACACGATGGTCGGTGATGCGACCCTGCGGAAAACTGTAGGTGCGGATGCGCTGGCTGCGGTCGC
>JBBJNO010000136.1:0-7030 GCA_037720875.1 Luteimonas sp.
GACTCGTGACTCGGAAAAGCAGAAGCTCTCGCCTTTGCTTTTCCGAGTCCCGAGTCCCGAGTCCCGCAATCTCAATCCACGTACAACGAACTCACCGACTCACCAAACGCGATCCGGCGGATGGTCTCCGCCAACAGCTCGGCGACGCTGAGCTGGCGGATGCGTCCGCAGGCCCTGGCCGCGGCCGACAACGGGATCGTGTCGGTCACCACCAGTTCGTCGAGCGCCGAACCGTTCAAATTGTCGATCGCCGGACCCGACAACACCGGATGCGTGCAGTACGCGACCACCTTGATCGCGCCCTCCGCCTTCAATGCCGCCGCCGCAGCGCACAAGGTGCCTCCGGTGTCGACGATGTCATCCACCAGCACGCACGTCTTGCCGGACACGTCGCCGATGATGTTCATCACCGTGGCGACGTTGGCCTTGGGGCGGCGTTTGTCGATGATCGCCAGCTCGGCATCGTCGAGGCGCTTGGCGATGGCCCTTGCGCGCACGACGCCGCCGACATCCGGCGACACCACGATCAAATTTTCGGTGCCGTGCGCGCGCCAGACATCGGCGAGCAGCAACGGTGACGCATATACGTTGTCGACCGGGATATCGAAGAAACCCTGGATCTGGTCTGCGTGCAGATCGATGGTCAGCACCCGGTCGGTGCCCACCGTCGAAAACATCTGCGCCGCGACCTTGGCGGTGATCGGCACCCGCGCCGAACGCGGCCGCCGATCCTGCCGCGCGTAGCCGAAATACGGCACCACCGCAGTGACCTTGTTGGCCGAGGCGCGCTTGAGCGCGTCCACCAGCACCAGCAATTCCACCAGGTTTTCCGCGCTCGGTGCGCACGTCGGCTGCATCACGAACACGTCCTGCCCGCGGACGTTTTCCTCGATCTCGATCTGCACTTCGCCGTCGGAGAACCGCCCGACCAGCGCCTTGCCGATGCCGATGCCCAGCTCCTTGCACACCGCGTTGGCCAACGGGCGATTGGCGTTACCGGAGAAGACCAGCAGATCGTGATCGTCTTGCATGGAAGGGCCGGGATTAGGGATTAGGGATTCGGGAATGGAGATTCGGAACTCGAGAATTCGGAGCTATCTATAAACAGAGACGGCGAAAGTGCTGTCTTCTGCTTTTACAAATCTCCAATCCCCACTGCCGAATCCCGGCTTTTATTGGCAGGGGCGGCAGGATTCGAACCTGCGAATGCCAGGATCAAAACCTGGTGCCTTGGGCCACTTGGCGACGCCCCTGCGGTTAACTGTTTGTTTCGAGCGCCACGTGCAACGGCGAACGCGATGCGCCGGCCGCGATCCACGCACGCAGATCGCGCGGCAATGCCGCCAGACCCGCCTGCGCCGATGCGCGATCGCCGAATTCGACGAAACACCCACTGCCCGAACCCGTCAATTGCGGCCGGCCGATCTGCGACAAGGCCCGGAACGCAGCTTCAACAGCCGGTTCCCGGCGACGCAACACCGGCTCGAACGCATTGCCGAGCAGTTCACGTTGCTCAACTACCGCCGAAACGAAGTCCGATATTGTCGCGGGCGGCGAATCCCGCGTCAATTCAGGGGCTTGGAATAATTCGCTGGTGGATGCATGGACGCCGCTGTCGGCCAGTACGTACCAGGAGGGTGGGAGATCCAGCGGCGTGAGTTGTTCGCCTACGCCTTCGGCCCAGGCGTTTTGCCCGTGGATGAATACCGGCACGTCTGCGCCCAGTTGCAGTCCCAGTTCGGCCAGCCGATCCAGCGGCCAGCCGATCGCCCAAAGCCGGTTCAACGCTAGCAAGGTGGTCGCGGCATCTGACGAGCCTCCGCCGAACCCGCCGCCGACGGGAATCTGCTTGAAAACGACAATGTCGGCACCTTGTCTGATGTTTGACGCTGATTGCAGCAATTTAGCAGCTCTTAAAACAAGATCATCGCTCTCTGCAATGGTGGGGGCTTTCTCATCCCTGGCGTTGTCATCCCGGTGAAAGCCGGGACCCGGTTGTGAAAGCTGGCTGTCGAAACGGGGTTCCGGCTTTCGCGGGAATGACACCTTGCTGGAGGCATCGTTCTCGGTATCTAATTGGCGCTGGATCAGCCCATCGCCGCGAACCCGCAACCGGATGCTGTCGCCCCAGTCCAGCAGTCGGAACACCGTCTGCAAGCTGTGGTAGCCGTCGGGCCGACGTCCGGTGATCTGCAAAAACAGGTTGAGCTTGGCCGGGGCCGGCCAGACCGACCAACCGTCCTCCTCCAGAGTCATGGCGCGACGGCGCCTTCGCCCCAGCGATCCACGATCAGCCGCACGCGTGCATCGCCGCGGCTGGCGTTGAGGCGCTGCGGCAATTCGATGTTCGGGACGCCCGATGCGCGCCAGTCGCTGTAGTCGATGACCCACTCGCCCTGCTCTATCCGGGCCAGACGCCCATCGCTGCCGTAACGGATCGTGGCCGTGCCATGGCTGGCATCGGCACGAATCCCGCGCGCCCACGATGCCAGCGCAGTGACCGGAATCTCCCAGCGCGTGGCTTCGAGCAGTAACGAGGTCGCATCCGAGCCCTTGCGCGTGCCGCCTTCCAGGCCTTCGAGTTGCGCGCCATTCGCATCGCCACTCAAGCGCCAGCTCTGCCGTGTGACTGGCGCGCTCAATGCCACTTCATAACGCGCGCCGTCCTGCTTCCAGTCGATGCGGCCGCTGCCGCCGTCGCGGCCATTGGACAGCGCGACACGCCCCTGCAGCGACCATGCAACGAGCGGCGCAAGTTCGGCCTCGCGTTGCGCCTGTCTTGCGGCCGCGACCGCCGGATCCAGCGGTGGTGATTGTTTGATCGGCTGGGCGGTGCACGCCGCGAGCAGCGGCAACATGACCGCGATGATCCATCCTCGAAACAGCCACCGATGTATCGACGTCATGGCGAAAATTTCGCCAGTGCGCGCTTGAGTGCGCGGTTTTCCGGATCAAGCTTGCGCGCTTCCTCGAAATACTTGCGCGCCTCGTCCTTGTTGCCGCTGATCCACAACACCTCGCCCAGATGCGCGGCGATTTCGGGATCCTTCTGCAATGCGAAAGCGCGGCGCAGTTCGATCAGCGCTTCCTTGTTGCGGCCAAGGCGATAAAGCACCCAGCCATAACTGTCGATGATCGCCGCGCTGCCAGGTTCCGCCACGCGCGCGCGATCGATCAGTTCCAGCGCCTCGCCAAACCGCGTGGTGCGATCGGCCAGCGTGTAGCCCAGCGCATTCAGCGCGGCGACGTTGTCGGGCTCGGCGACCAGGATCTTGCGGAAATCCGCCTCCGCACGCCCGATGTTGTCGCGACGCTCCCACGCCAGCGCGCGCGCATACAGCAGCGCGCCATCGTCGGGATAGGCCGCCAGCCCACGCGCGTACGCATCGAGCTCGCCGGCATCGTCCTTGTCCTTGGTGCGCAACTCCGCTTCCAGCAGGTACGCGTCACGGCGTGCATCCTCGCTGGCGCTGGCCTCGGTCTGCAGCTTGCGGACTTCCGCATACGCCTCGGCGCCACGCTTCAACTCATGCAGCACGTTGGCCGCGCGCAGGCGCGCGGTCCAGCGCTGCGGCCCGCCCGGCACGCCGCGGTACCACTCCAGCGCTTCGGGATAACGCTTGAGGAATTCCGCTGTTTGTCCCA
The DNA here is from genome assembly GCA_037720875.1 of Luteimonas sp. Classification (GTDB taxonomy): domain Bacteria; phylum Pseudomonadota; class Gammaproteobacteria; order Xanthomonadales; family Xanthomonadaceae; genus JALYOU01. Next base: position 3,646 of record JBBJNO010000136.1, read on the forward strand.
GCAACAGCCGGCGTTGCGGATCCGTCGCGACGGCGTCCTTGCGCAATTCGTCGTAGAGCTTGCCCAGTGCGACGTTGTCTTCGGCCCGCGCCAGCAGCGATGCGCGCAGACTGTAGCTCTGCTCGTCCTGCTGGCCACGCGCGAGCACGGCGGCCGCAGCGGCGGCATCGCCCAATGCGTCGTACTCGGCCGCGATGGCGAGGCGGATATCGGCATCGCGTTCCGCCTGCGGTTGCAACGCGACCAGCACCGTCCTGGCCTCATCGATCTTGCCCGCTTCGCGCAGCTGACTGGCACGCAGCAAGGCGACGCGGGGTTCGCCGGGAAAACGTTTCACCACCTCGGCGACCATGCGTTCGGACAGCTGCGCCTCGTCCAATCGCTGCGCCAGGCCACCGAAGGCGAGCCATGCCTGCAAATCGTTGGGGATCGCATTGTTTTCGACGAGCTTGGCGAGTAGCCGCGCGGAAAATTTCGGCGCCTTACCGCCGTTGCCGAGTGCGATCAACGCATGTCGCCAGCCGGCCGGATCGCGGTCGCGCGCGAGGCTCTCCAGTTCCCGGCTGGCCAGTCGCTCATCGCCGCGCCGCAGCGCCAGCGTGGCTTCTGCGGCGCGCATCGCCAGCGACTGCGGCGCACGCGCCCGCCACAGCTTCATGCCCTCGGCGGCGCGGGTGTCGTCATTGGCCAGCAAGGCAATGCGGGTGGCACGCTCGGCCAGCCCCGCGTCTCCGGAGGTTCGCGCGGCGTCGAGATACCAGCGCGCGGCGTCATCGAGCTGGCCGTTCTGCAAGGCGAATTCGCCGGCCATCACCGGCTCGAGCGCGTCGCCCGTGACCTTGCGTGTCTCGGCGGCCGATGCAATGGATTGAATGCCGACCAGGCACGCGGACAGCAGCAACAGGGACATCGATTTGGGAAAAGCGGGCATCCAGCGGCCGTGCCGTTAAAATGGCGGTTTGAAGTTGCCGGCTAGCTTAATCGCAAGCGCCTGAACCTGCTTTCGGGGTCATGCTTCCCAGGATCACGCTTCCCAGGATCACGCTTCGCAAGATCACGCTTCCCAAGATCACGCTTCGCAAGATCGCTTCCCAGGATCTGCCGTCTCCACACCGGGCCCTCCAAGATCAGTCTTTCTCACCACAATCCAGCAGGCCGCACCTTCCACGCGCTCGGCCTGAACCACCAGACCGCGCCGGTCAGCCTGCGCGAGCGGGTGGCCTTCGACGATGCCGCCCTGCCCGCGGCATTGACGGCATTGCACGACTTGCCGGAGGTTCGCGAAGTGGCGTTGCTGTCCACCTGCAATCGCACCGAGTTGTATGCGGTGACCGATGGCGATGGCAGCAGCCTGATCGACTGGCTGGCGACGCATCCACAAGGCAGCGCCGATTTGCGCGCCTACCTGTATCAGCATCGCGGCGTCGATGCCGTGCAGCATTTGTTCCGCGTCGCCGCCGGCCTCGACTCGATGGTGCTCGGCGAGCCGCAGATCCTGGGCCAAGTGAAACAGGCCTGGGTGGCCGCGCGCGCGCAAGGCACGCTGCACGGCGCGTTGGATCGGATGTTCCAGCAGGCCTTCGCCACCGCCAAGCGCGCGCGCACCGATACGCGCATCGGTGCGCATCCGGTGTCGGTGGCCTCGGCGGCGGTGCGACTGGCGCAAAACGTCTTCGCGCGGCTGGACGAATCCACCGTGTTGCTGATCGGCGCCGGCGAAACCATCGAGCTGGCCGCGCGCCATTTGAGCCAAGGCAAGGTGCGGCGATTGCTGGTGGCCAACCGCACGCTTGCGCATGCGCAGGACATCGCTTCACGACACGGCGGCGTGGCGTTGCCGTTGGGCGATCTGGAGCGTCATCTTGCCGAGGCAGACGTGGTGTTCTCGGCGACCGCCAGCCGCGACACCATCCTCAAGCGCACGCAGGTGGAGGCTGCACTCACAGCGCGCCGCCATCGGCCAATGCTGTTGCTGGACCTGGCCGTGCCGCGTGACATCGACCCCGAGGTTGCGCAACTCAAGGATGCTTATCTTTACTCGGTGGATGACCTCGAACGCGTCGTCGAAGACAACCGCCGCAGCCGGCGCGAGTCCGCCGCCGAAGCCGAGGCGATCATCGAACTGCAAGCCGCGCGTTTCATCGAAGCGCTCGACGCCAGCATGCACCACGCGCCTTTGAAGCGGCTGCGTGCGCATGGCGAAGCGGCGCGCGATGAGGCCTTGTCCAAGGCGAAACGGTTGCTTGCCGCGGGTGGCGATCCCAACGACGCACTCGACCTGCTCGCGCACACGCTGACCAACCGCCTGCTGCACGCACCGACCCGCGCGCTACGCGAGGCCGCCTTGTCCGGCGACGCGGAACTCGCGCGCGCCACCGAGAAACTGTTCCCCCCTTCCAGCGAAGACGACGATGCTGCCGAGCCTGCGCCGAAAGCTTGAAGCGCTGGCCGAGCGCCGCGAAGAACTCGAACGCCTGCTCGCCGATCCCGGCGTATTGGCCGACGCCGACAAGTTCCGCGACTATTCGCGCGAGTTCTCGCAACTCGAACCGGTGGTGACCGCCTTGGCGCAGGAAACGCATGCGATGCGCGATCTCGCGGCGGCCGAAACCATGCGCAACGATCCCCTGCTGCAGGACGACCGCGAGATGCGCGCGTTGGCGGAAGAGGAAATCGCCAGCGCACAGGCTCGGCTATCCGCACTCGACGACGAACTCGCACTGTTCCTGGTGCCGAAAGATGCGCGCGACGACGGCAACCTGTTCCTCGAAGTCCGCGCCGGTACCGGCGGCGACGAGGCCGCGATCTTCGCCGGCGACCTGTTCCGCATGTATGGGCGTTATGCCGAGGCGCAGCGCTGGAAAGTCGAGATTGTGTCGGCGAGCCCGGGCGAACACGGCGGCTACAAGGAAATCATCGCCCGCATCGAGGGCCGCGGCGCGTTCTCGAAACTCAAGTTCGAATCCGGCACCCATCGTGTGCAGCGCGTGCCGGCCACCGAGACGCAGGGCCGCATCCACACGTCCGCGGCGACCGTGGCGATCCTCGCCGAGCAGGACGACATCGAGGATGTCGAGATCAAGGATGCGGATTTGCGCGTCGATACGTTCCGCGCCTCCGGCGCAGGCGGGCAGCACGTCAACAAGACCGACTCGGCAATCCGCATCACTCACCTGCCCAGCGGCATCGTGGTGGAGAGCCAGCAGGAACGCTCCCAGCACAAGAACCGCGCGCAGGCCATGGGGTTCTTGAAGGCGAAGCTGCTCGACGAGCAACGCAGCGCACAAACCCGCTTGCAGGCCGAATCGCGGCGCATGCAGGTCGGCAGCGGCGACCGCAGCCAGCGCATCCGCACCTACAGTTTTCCGCAGGGTCGCATCACCGA
>JBBJNO010000137.1:0-6939 GCA_037720875.1 Luteimonas sp.
CATTCGTGGAACGGCAAATTCCGCCGCCCCGCCGATCTGTCGACCCCGAACTACAACGTGCCGATGCAGGACAGCCTGCTGTGGGTGTACGAAGGCCAGACCCAGTACTGGGGCAACGTGCTGACCGCGCGTAGCGGCTTGCGGCCGATCGACGCGTCGCGCGATGCGATCGCGCTGGTCGCGGCGACCTACACCGACAACCGGCCCGGACTGGCGTGGCGTTCGGTGCAGGACACCACCAACGACCCCATCATCTCGCGGCGCAGCCCCAAGCCGTACCGCGGCTACCAGTTGGGCGAGGACTACTACTCGGCCGGCCAACTGATCTGGCTCGAGGCCGATGCGCGCATCCGCAGCAAGACCGGCGGGAAAAAATCGCTGGATGATTTCGCGCGCGCGTTCTTCGGCGTCGACGACGGCGTCTGGCAGACGCCGAAGACCTACACCTTCGAGGATGTCGTCGCCACGCTCGACGGCGTGGTGGCCGATGACTGGTCGACCTTCCTGCGTACGCGCCTCGACGGCAAGACGCCGCTGACCGGCGGCATCGAAGCCAGTGGCTGGCGCCTGGTCTACAAGGACGAACCCAACGCGCTGGCCAAGGCGCGGCAGAAGGATGCCGAGGGGGCCGTCGACCACATCTATTCGATTGGCCTAGGTACCGACAAGGATGGCAAGGTCGGTGAGGTGCGCTGGGACAGCGCGGCGTTCAACGCCGGCGTCGGCAGCGGCATGACCCTGGTGGCGGTTAACGACCTGGAATACAGCAAGGATGCGCTGGAGGATGCGATCAAGGCGGCGAAAAGCGACAAGGCGCCGATCCGGTTGATGGTCAAGGAGTTCAACCGCTTCCGCACGATCAACGTCGACTACCACGAGGGCTTGCGCTTTCCGCACCTGGAGCGGATTGCGGGCAAGACCGATTACCTGACGGCGATCTTCGCGCCGAAAAAGTAAACACGGCGCATCAAGGTGGCGCGGTGATGCTCGGCGTTACCGCGGCGCCGCGCTGGAAATATTCGGTGGTGCCGCCGACCTGCAGGCCGAACTTGCGGATGGTGACGCGGTTGATCAGCGTGGCGCCGTCGCCGGCGAGATACATCCAGTGGTGCATCCGCACCCGCGTCAGCGGATTGCCGGGCGTGAGCTGCAGCGTGTACTCCCAGCGGAAGGCATTGCCGTGGACATGACCGGTGGCGACGCCGATCACGCCGTCGGCGGTGGCATCGTAGCGATGCGCATCGACGCGATGGAAGCGCCAGATGCGTTGTTGCCTGCGCCCGTCCTCGAAGGTGAAATCCTGGGTCAGCACCAGCGCGCCGGCATCGCGGCGGCCGACCAGATCGGCGCGGAAGCGGGACTTGGGGGTGCCGTCGCGCGATTCGAGCACACCCCAGGCGTGCGTCGGTCCCTCGAAGTACGCGATCGGGTCGAACGCGGGGGACGCACCATCGAAGCGTTGCGTCGGTGCATCGGCGCAACTTGTCAGGACAGCAACCACCACAGCCAGCCCTGCGAATCGCGAGACGTGGCTGATCCGGTGTTTGATCCGGTGTTGGATTGCGTGCATGCAAGCACAGTGATGCCGCGATGGTGCGCGCTTCGTGACGGCCGCACTTGGCATCGGTGATGCGCAACGCTTACTAGGTGCACCACTGCCCGATCGGCGCAGGACGTCCCAGCAGATAGCCCTGCCCCAGTTCGCAGCCCATTGCTAGTAGCGTGTCGCGTTGCGCCGGCATCTCGATGCCTTCGGCGATCACCTGCATGCCGAGCGCGCGCGCCAGCGCCAGCACCGAGCCGACGACGGTGGCGCTGCTGGTGTCCTGTCCAAGCTGGGCGACGAAGCTCTGATCAATCTTGAGGATGCGCAGCGGGAACGTATGCAGGTAGCTGAGCGAGGAGTAGCCGGTGCCGAAGTCGTCCAGCGCCGCGCCCACGCCGGCGATCTGCAGGCGCTCGATGATCGCGCGCACGCGGCCGGGATCGTCCAGCAGCGATCCTTCCGTCACTTCGATCAAGAGGCGCGAACCGGGCAGGCCGGTGTGCTCCAGCAGCGCCAGCAGCCGCACGTCGAAATCCTCGCGCCGGAAGTGCCGCGGCGAGACGTTGATGGTCAACCAGGTGTGCGCCGGCAGGTGTTGCGCGGCCAGTGCGCAGCTGTGCTCGAACATGCGCCAGTCGATCGCCTGCAGGCTGCCGTTGTCCTCGGCGATCTGCAGGAAGTCGGGCGGCCCGAGCACGCCGCGCGTGGGATGGTTCCAGCGCAACAAGGCTTCGTAGCCCAGCACCGCGCCATCGGACAACTGCACGATGGGCTGGAAATACGGCTCGAACTGGTCGCGCTGCAAGGCCTGCCGCAATTCGTTCTCGATCGCGAGGATATCGATCGCACTCTGCTGCAAGGTCGCATCGAACAACTCGAAGCGCCCACGCCCCAGCGCCTTGGCGCGATACAGCGCGATGTCGGCATCGCGCAGCAGATCGTCGGCCGCGTGGTAGCGATCGTCGCCAAAGGCAATGCCGACACTGGCCGACGGTTCCAGCGTCGTATCGCCGATCTGCAACGGCACGGCGAGCGCCTCCAGAACGCGCTGCGCGACCTTGACTGCCGTGCCCGGCTCGGGCGCGTCTTCCAGCAGGATCGCGAATTCGTCGCCCGACAGCCGCGCCACGATGTCGGGTTCGCGCACGCACAGCAGCAAGCGGCGCGCGACTTCCTTTAGCACGGCGTCGCCGGCCAGGTGACCGAGGCTGTCGTTGATGATCTTGAAGCGGTCCACGTCCAGATACAGCAGCGCGCAACGGCGCTCGGGCGAGCGCTTGAGCATGCTGAGCACGCGGTCGAGGCGATCACGCAGGTAGTCGCGATTGGGCAAGCCGGTGAGTCCGTCATGCGCGACCTGGTGCTTGAGCAGCTCCTGCACGCGCTGGCGCTCGAGAATTTCCGTGCGCAACTCCACGGTGCGCTCCTGCACGCGGTGTTCCAGTTGCGCATACGCCCGTTGCTGGATGACCGCGGCGCGGCGGCGGTTGAGGCTGTAGGCGATCTGCGAGGCGGCGAAACTGAGCAGTTCCTGGTCGGCGGGGCCATACACCACCGAGCCGTCGTAACTCTGCACCGCCACCAGGCCGATCGCTTCGTCACCCACGAACAGCGGCATTCCCAGCCAGCACGTCGCCGGCGAACCGGCGGTCTGCATGTCGATCTCGCCCTGTCGCGCCAGCGCATTGATGGCGGTGCCTGACTCGGCCAGCAACGGCCGGCCGTGCCGCAGCACGTATTCGCTGACCCCGCGCGCCAACGGCCGCGCCGGCTGGCTAAGCTGGATCGCATCGACGAAATAGGGAAATTCCAGTGATTGGCGATCCCCAGACAGCAAGGCGATGAAGAAATTGTTGGCGTCGAGGAGTTGTCCCACCACCGCATGCACGCGCGCGTAGAACGCGTCCTGGCTGATGTCTGCAGTGGCCAGCTGCGCGATCTGGAACAGCGCCGCCTGCAGCTTCTCGGCGCGCTGGCGCTCGACGATCTCCCCCTGTAGTACGCGGTTGGCGTCGGCCAGCTCCAGGGTGCGCAGGTGCACGCGTTGCTCGAGCTCCTCTTTGCTCTGCTTGCGTTCCAGCGCGGTCAGGATGTGGGTGCCGACGAACGCCAGCAGCGCCTTGTCCTCGACTGAATAGCCGATGCCCTGTTCGTAGCTCTGCACCACCAGCGCGCCGTGTACCTGACCATCGCGGATCATCGGCACGCCTAGCCAGTCGTATCCGTCGGGACCATGGATGATCAGCGGCCCGGACACCTGTTTGCGTAACTGTTCGGTCTGGCCCTGTAGCGGCTTGCCGTCGTGGATTACGTACCAGGTGAGCGAATGTTCGCGTGTGGCCAGTGCGATTTCGTGATTGGGATCACGCGGCACGGCGTCTTCGACATCCGCGAAATACAGGAACCGGATCGTCGCGCGCTCGCGATCGTGCAGCACGATGAAGAAGTTCTCGGCATACATCAGCGTGCCGACGATCGCGTGGATGCCGCGCAGCATTTCCGGCATGTCGCGGTCGGAGCCGGCCAGGTCAGAAATGGCGAACAAGGCGCGCTGCAATTGTTCCGAACGAGCCAGCCGCGTCATCGACGTGCGCAGTTCGCCCAGTTCCAGCGTGCGGCGCAAATGCCGGCCGGCCACCTGCAGCGATGCTTCTATGTTGTCGAACCACTGCTCAATGTCGGTTGATGGTTGCAGCGTCACCAGCAGGACTGCCGGCTGCGGCTGGTACAACGCCATCGCCATGCGCATGCCGTCGGCGGATGTCGTCAGCGCGCCTCGGCCTGCCGCCTTTCGACACAGCGCCAGGTCTTGCTGGTCCAGCACACCTGCCGGTTCGCTTTCCAGCACACGCGACCCATCCAGGCCCCAGACCACGGTGGTGGCACGGCACTGCGCCTGTGCCTGCACAAATCGGACAATGAGCGCTGCCACGTCGCGCGGCGTGGCAGCGCCGGCGAGATCGGTGAGCCACGCCAATGACGTGGCTGGGGTCAGGTTTTCGATCTGATGCATGACGTAAACGAGTGGCGACGGACTCGGCTGTAGCCGTGCAGCGCGAGCACGCAGGCGAAGAACACCACGAAGGTGAGCGAGTTGAAGATCATGCATGCTCCGTCGGAGCCGACCCAGAGATCCGGCATGTCAGGGCAACGCAGAGATCATCCGGCGTCGGCCAAAAGCCGGTCTGCGCGCCATTTGCTGTCCCCCGGGTGAACCGCTCTCAAGCGCTGGCCGACGCGGCTTCGGTGGGAGATCTGCTCGGGGGCTTGAAGATCGTTTCCAGCAGGGGAAACAGGGAGGAGGCTTTTGATTCAAGTGTTTGCAACTTCGAATGCCACTCGCACGCTCTCGATGCCCGATGCACGTGTGGATGTATTCCGCACCGCAACGCGTTGTCGTCATACGCCGGGCATTGACCGGCCATGAACGAAACATGTGTTGCGCGTGACGGCACCGTGCACGTTCACGCGTTGGCAGACAACATCAAATCCAGCCTCATGCATGCTTCTTTAGCGTTGCCACATCGAACCAACATGGCGACGCACCGTGAAAACCCTGCCTGCAAAGATCGCGAATCGCGTGACCACCGCGATACTGCTTGCATTGGCCATAGCGTTCCAGGCTCACGCCGGGGGCGCTGCGAATGTCGAACCAGTCGCTCTTGCGCAACTGCAAGACGGTTTCGCACCCGCGCAATTGCAACCCGGCGAATTCGACTGGAGGCCTGAACTCTCGCCGCAGGGCGCAATGGTGGTGGTGGTCAGCCTGCCCGAGCAACGCGCGCACGTGTATCGCAACGGCGTGCGCATCGGCGTGTCGACCATCAGCAGCGGCAAGCCCGGCAACGAGACGCCGACCGGGGTGTTCCCGATCCTGCAGAAGAAACGCATGCACCACTCCAACCTTTACAACGACGCGCCGATGCCGTTCATGCAGCGCCTGACCTGGGATGGCATCGCGCTGCACGCGGGCCGCATTCCGGGCGAGCCTGCTTCGCATGGTTGCGTGCGGCTGCCGCTGGAATTCTCGAAGCTGCTGTTCGATGCCACCGAACACGGCGTGATCGTGGTGATCGCGGATGAGCTTTCGCAGGGTGCGGACGTGGTGTCGCCGGGTGAACGCGCGCCGGTGGATGATGTGACCGGGTTGGCGCTTGATTCACAACCAGCCCCCGCAGCGCAAGGCCTGCTGGTCGACGCATTCGCTGACCAATAGGCACTGGCGTCGGGCAACGTCCCAAATCAGTTCCTCACAACGACCAATGCTTTTGTAGAGCCGAGCTTGCTCCGCTGCTCTGATGTCAGCGCAAGCGCAGCGGAGCTAGCTGTCGCTCACAGGAAGGACCGGCTTCCGCAGACTTGTTAGAAAGGCGTAAAAGATGCCGGATTCAGCCATGAATTCAGCCATGTGAGGAAGATGTGCAGGTACTCTCCTGCACATGACGAGGTTTCATCTCACCTTCATTGCCTTGGCGGCCGCTGCGCTGGTCTCGTGTTCGGTCCCGGAAAAGCGGCCGACAGCGGCGTTGCCGCAACCCGTTCCTTCAATATCCGCGCCCGTGGCAGCGGCGCCCGGCCGCAATGCCGAACTGGCGCAGCAACTGCATCGCCTTGCACCGGATGCCGACCCCGGCGTGATCGCGCTGGCTGTGGAAGCACGCGATTGCGCGTTGAAGGGCGGCAACGTGCATGTGGCGGGCAAGCGGCTGGCGGTGATCGATTACACGCGACCGTCGACGCAGAAGCGGCTGTGGGTGTTCGACCTCGACCGCACCACCTTGCTCTATACCGAACACGTGGCGCATGGCCGTGGCAGTGGTGAAAATTACGCCACCTCGTTTTCCAACCGCGACAGCAGCCACCAGACCAGCCTCGGCCTGTTCACCACCGGCGAGACCTACGTCGGCGGCAACGGTTATTCGCTGCGCATGGATGGCCTCGAGCCCGGCATCAACGACAACGCGCGCGATCGCCTGATCGTGATGCACGGCGCGCCGTACGTGGATCCCGCGCAGGCGCAGCGACAGGGCCGTCTCGGCCGCAGCTTCGGCTGCCCTGCATTGCGTCCGCAGGTCGCGCAGCAGGTCATCGATACGCTGAAGCAGGGGCAGATGCTGTTTGCGTACGCGGACGAAGCGGAATGGTTGTCGGGTTCGCGCTACTTCGGTTGCAGCGGGCGTAATGCGCGGGACATCCTGGCTTCGGCGCGCAATGGCCGCGGTGGCAGCAGCAACATCGTGGCCGCCGCGCACTGACCTCGCAGCGTTCCCTGCAGATATAAAAAAGCCCCGCATCGCGGGGCTTTTTTATTCTCTTTGGGTCGATACACCCGGTCGCTGGCGTGTACAAGAGTAGTCCGGGTAAGGCCGCACCCGGGGATGTTCGTCACGGCG
>JBBJNO010000138.1:0-6889 GCA_037720875.1 Luteimonas sp.
GCCGGATGCCGGTCGCGCACATGCACCAGCGTCAACGGCCAGAAGATCACGAACGCGCAGGCGCCGGCGATGGCGATGGCGAGGAAGAGCAGGGCGAAGAACAGGATCATCGATGCCTGGCCTTGCCGTCATCCCAGCGAACGCCGGGATCCATTTTGATCTTGATCTTTAAAGTCAAAATGGATTCCTGCTTGCGCAGGAATGACGATCGTGAAGCATTGCCCTTCATCAGAACTCCGCATGCCCAGGCGCCCGCGGATACGGAATCGCATCGCGGATGTTGCTCAGCCCGCACACGTACACCACCAGCCGCTCGAAGCCAAGCCCAAACCCGGCATGCGGCACGGTGCCGTAACGACGCAGATCGCGATACCAGCCGTAATTCGACGGATCCAGGCCGAACTGCGCAATGCGTGCGTCGAGGATATCGAGGCGTTCCTCGCGCTGCGAACCGCCGATGATCTCGCCGATGCCCGGCGCCAGCACGTCCATCGCCGCGACAGTTCTGCCATCGTCGTTCAAGCGCATGTAGAACGACTTGATCTGCTCCGGATAATTCATCACCACGACCGGACGGCCGACGTGCTGTTCGGTCAGCCAGCGCTCGTGTTCGGTCTGCAGGTCCAGTCCCCATTCGACCGGGAACTCGAACTTCTGGCCGGATTTCTGCAACAGGCTGATGGCGTCGGTGTAGTCGATCCGCTCGAACGGCGCGTTGATGAAGGCGTCCAGCCGCGTAATTGCATCGGGCTGCACGCGCTCGGCGATGAAGGCCAGATCATCGCTACGCTCGGCCAGCACCGCGCGGAACAGGTACTTGAGGAAATCCTCGGCCAGTTGCGCATCATCGTTGAGATCGGCGAACGCGATCTCCGGTTCGATCATCCAGAACTCGGCCAGATGGCGCGGCGTATTGCTGTTCTCGGCGCGGAACGTCGGCCCGAACGTGTAGACCTTGCTCAAGGCCAGGCAATAGCCTTCGACATTGAGCTGGCCGGACACCGTCAGGAACGCTTCCTTGCCGAAGAAATCGCGCGAGAAGTCCACCTTGCCGTCGGCAGTGCGCGGCAGGTTGGCCAGGTCCAGCGTGGAGATGCGGAACATCTGGCCGGCGCCTTCGGCATCCGAGGTCGACACGATCGGCGTATTGATCCAGTAGAAGCCGTGCTCGTGGAAGTAGCGATGCACCGCCTGCGCCAGGCAATGGCGAATCCGCGTGACCGCACCGAACAAATTGGTGCGCGGGCGCAGGTGCGCGACCTCGCGCAGGAACTCCAGTGAATGCGCCTTGGGCTGGATCGGATAGGTTTCCGGCTCGTCGACCCAGCCGACGACCTCGACACGGGACGCCTGGACCTCGAACGACTGCCCCTGTCCCTGCGATGGCGTCAGCAGGCCGGTCGCAATCACCGCACAACCCGCCGTCAGCCGCTTGACCTCGCTGTCGTAGTTGTCGAGCGTCGCCGGCACCACCACCTGGATCGGCGCGAAACACGAGCCGTCGCTGAGGTTGACGAACGACAATCCGGCCTTGGAATCGCGCCGGGTGCGTACCCAGCCTTTCACCGTGACTTCGCCGCCCGCAGGCACCTTGCCCGCTAGCGCGTGTTCGACGCTGATCGTCGTCATGCCTTGAATCCCTGTCGGATTGAAACGATATAGGGCGGGCAGTTTAACGAAGTCGACAAAAGCGTCCTACGGCAGATCCGGAACCTCTCGACTTGCTCGGAAGCGGCGCCATTTCCCTCACAGGTACAATCGCCCCATGGCCATCACCCTCGCACCCGCCGCCCTCGACCGCATCAAGGGCTATCTCGTTGAAACGCCCGACGCGATCGGCCTGCGGTTCGGCGTCAAGCGCACCGGCTGCTCGGGTTGGGGCTATGTGGTCGATATGGCCAAGGATGCCCGTGAGGGCGACACCGTCTTCGAGCACGAGGGTGTCTCGATCCGCGTCGATGCCGACAGCCTGGCGCTGGTCGATGGCACCGAGATCGACTTCCTCAAGCAGGGCCTCAACGAGCAGTTCGTGTTTCGCAATCCCAACGTCGCCGCCGAATGCGGCTGTGGGGAGAGCTTCACCACGGACGAAACGCGCGCTGCCTGAGGCCACAGCCGCTCGCCATCCCTTCACCACGTCCTTGCCACATTATCCCCGACAGTTGGCTGAGAATGACCGATGGAACGAGACCGCCGCAGGCTGGATCACGAATCGACGCGACTCCTGAAGAAAGAATTGAACCTGGAGCAACTCGCGGCCTTGAGCACGCTCGAGCAGTTCGGCTGGTATCTCCAGTTCATCAGGCACCAGTCACCGAAGCCGCCATTGGCGATCCTGTGCGACCCCGACGCGCACAAATACGCCATCCTCGATGAGTTCGGCGAGCTGCATGAGAATCCTGTGTTCGAGAAATTCAGGTAGCGGCAGACGTCTTGAACGCGAGTCCAGCACCACTCCGATGGGCTGATCAAACGGGTTGCTGCCTGTAAAGTGACGTGTATTTGCCCCTAACCCCTTGAAGCTGCCATACTTTCCGGCTCACGCGGCCTTGGCCAGCGGGATTCTTGCTCCACCGCGCTCCACCTTCGGGGCGGTCGGGGAGCTGTCCGGCCACACGGCCGATATCCACAAGGAAGCACAAATGCGTCATTACGAAATCGTGTTCCTGGTCCATCCGGACCAGAGCGAGCAAGTCCCCGCGATGATCGAGCGCTACAAGAGCCTGATCGAAACCGGCAACGGCAAGGTCCACCGCCTGGAAGACTGGGGCCGCCGCATGCTGGCGTATCCCATCAATAACCTGGTCAAGGCCCACTACGCGCTGCTCAACATCGAGTGCGACCAGGCTGTGCTCAACGAACTGGTCGACGGCTTCCGCTTCAACGATGCGGTGCTGCGCCATCTCATCATGAAGCGCGACGACATCGTCACCGAACAGTCGCTGATCATGAAGAACAAGGACGAGAAGGGCGACAAGCCCGAACGCGGCGAGCGTCGCCGTCGTGACGAAGAAGGCGCGATCGGCACTGCCGACCTGGCCGACGACACCGCCGAAGCCGCCTGAGCACGCCTTTTAGGAGCATCACACCCATGTCCAAATTTTTCCGTCGCCGCAAGTTCTGCAAGTTCACCGCCGAAGGCGTGACCGAGATCGACTACAAGGATCTCAATACGCTGCGCCAGTACCTGACCGAGACCGGCAAGATCGTGCCGAGCCGCATCACCGGCACCAAATCGCGCTACCAGCGCCAGTTGGCCACCGCGATCAAGCGCTCGCGCTTCCTTGCGCTGATCCCGTACACCGACAACCACAACGCTTGAGCGTTGCATCCCCGCAAGGGGATGCGCCCCAGTTTCCTTTCCTTGAAGGGGGGGTCCACACACCACTGTCATTCGGACAGCCACAGTTGCGGATGCATGCATTCGCTAACGAATACGGAGCAACACCATGGATTTGATCCTGCTGCAGAAAGTGCAAAACCTCGGCAACCTCGGCGACAAGGTCAGCGTCAAGCCGGGCTTCGGCCGCAACTTCCTCGTCCCGCAAGGCAAGGCCGTGCCGGCCACCGCCGCCAACGTGGCGACGTTCGAGGCCAAGCGCGCCGAGTACGAGGCCAAGGCGCAGTCGATCCACGACGAAGCCGAGGCGCGTCAAGCCAAACTTGAGGGCGCCAGCGTCACGATGAAGGCCAACGCCTCCACCGAAGGCAAGCTGTACGGCTCGATCAGCGCACGCGACATCGCCGAAGCCTTCACCAAGGCGGGTTATCTGCTGGCGAAGTCCGAAGTGGTCATGGGCGAGGGCCCGCTGCGTCACATCGGCGAGCATGAAGTCCTCGCGCATCTGGCGGCCGGCATCGAAGCGCCGTTGAAGGTGATTGTCGAAGCCGAAGCTGCGTAAGCTGCTTTGCAAATGCAGGAAACGAACGGGCGCCGCAAGGCGCCCGTTTTTATTGCAAGAACACAAGAACAAACTGTCCGCGGAGAACGCTAAGGACGCAAACAAGCCAGTGAGCACTTCAATGCGCGCCTTTCGCTTTCTTTGCGGCTTTTGCGTTCTTCGCGGACAAAGTGCCTCTCTCAAGACCGACTCGCCCGGACTGGCAAGCGTGCCGCGTCGCAGCATCTGCGATGCCCACCGGTTATCCACATGGTTATCTGCAACGCATCCGCGCCAGGACGACTACGATGACCATGTCCGATCGATCCGCATCGTTCCTTCCCTTCGCACCCATTCCCTTCGCACCCATTCCCTTCGCGTCCGCGCGACCGCAGGAGCACCCCGACGCGATGTCCGCACGTCCCAACATTCGCAACGAGTCGCGCGACAGCCGCATCGAACAACTCCGTGTCCCGCCGCAATCGATCGAAGCCGAACAGGCGGTGCTTGGCGGCCTGATGCTGGCGCCGGAAGCCTTCGACCGCATCGCCGACCAGATCACCGATGGCGATTTCTATCGCCGCGACCACCAACTGATCTATCGCGCGATCCGCGAACTCGCCGAAAAAAATCGCCCCTTCGATGCGGTCACGCTGGGCGAATGGTTCGAGTCGCAGGGCCTGATCGAGCAGGTCGCCGGCGGCGCGTACCTGATCGAGCTCGCCAGCACCACGCCCTCGGCCGCCAACATCGTTGCCTACGCCGAGATCGTCCGCGACAAGGCCGTGCTGCGGCAGTTGATCGAGGTCGGCACCGGCATCGTCAATGACGGCTTCCAGCCGGAAGGTCGGGACAGCGCCGAGATCCTGGCCAAGGCCGAGCAGGACGTGTTCGCCATCGCCGAAGCCGGCGCGCGCGGGCGCGCGGATTTCACCAGCGTGCACAAGGCGCTGTCCGAAGCCTTCGACGTGCTGCAGACCCGCTATGCCAACGGCGGCAGCGTCACCGGCCTGCCGACCGGCTACAGCGAATTCGACGACATGACCGCGGGCCTGCAGCCGACCGATCTGGTGATCCTTGCGGCGCGCCCGTCGATGGGCAAGACCACCCTGGCGCTGAACATGGCCGAATACGCGGCGCTGAAAACCAAGAAGGCGGTGGCGATCTTCTCGATGGAAATGTCGGCATCGCAACTCGCGCTGCGCCTGATCTCATCGGTCGGCCGCGTCAACGCCACGCGCTTGCGTACCGGCCAGTTGGAGGACGAGGACTGGAGCCGTGTCACCAGCGCCATCCGCATGCTGCGCGAGGTCAAGGTGTTCATCGACGACACCCCGGCATTGTCCCCGGATGTGCTGCGCGCCAAGGCACGGCGTCTCAAGCGTGAGCACGACCTGGGCCTGATCGTGATTGATTACCTGCAGCTGATGGCGGTGCCGGGCAACAGCGAAAACCGTGCCACCGAGATTTCGGAGATCTCACGCGGCTTGAAGGCGCTGGCGAAGGAACTCAACGTGCCGGTGCTGGCGTTGTCGCAGCTCAACCGGTCGCTGGAGACGCGCACCGACAAGCGCCCGGTGATGGCCGATTTGCGCGAGTCCGGTGCGATTGAACAGGATGCCGACCTGATCGTCTTCATCTATCGCGACGAGTACTACAACAAGGAAAATTCGCCCGACAAGGGCCTGGCCGAGATCATCATCGGCAAGCAGCGCAACGGCCCGACCGGCGCGCTGAAGTTGAAGTTCTTTGGTGAATACACGCGCTTCGACAATCTTGCGCATGATTCGGTGGGGAGTTTTGAATAAAACCTATCTCGAACTGGAAGCGACGGATTTTTTACTCATTATTCCCGCGAAGGCAGGAATCCAGGGACTTTAAGCCGATGAAGACAAAGCCCATGGATTCCCGCTTTCGCGGCGATTGCAAATCTGTGGGGTTCCGATATTGAGATAGGCTCTAGCCTGCGGAGCCGTGATGTCGGAATCGCTATAGTTTGGCGACAGTCAACACGATCCGGTCGCGATGCACTTCGGTGGTGCGGCTGACGAATTGCCGAAGCGCGGGACCCAGTTCGTCCCGTGGATCCAGCCGCAGCGTGTCGTGGATCACGATCTTGAAGTCGAGATTGACCGACAGCTGCGGCGCATTGGATTTCGTGGTCGATGCTTGCTCCGCTCTCGCTTGGCCGGCAAGCGTGCTAGTCAGAATCAACAACAGTGCGCATCGGATGACCACGCGCACATCGTATGCCTCGACTCAAGTCGACATGCATCATGGATTGACGTTTTGGAACGGGCCGCTTGAAATTTCTTGAATTGATACGAAGAGTGTGATCGGCATTCAGAACCAGAACTGACCAGGCTCACCTTTTACCGAGCTGTTTTCATCGCTTTTTTTGCTTGAAACAGCGTGGCCGGACGTAGTTGGATCCGCGATTGTTACGGCCCTCACAGTTTGGTGTGGCAGCAACGTGCCCGCCAACGTCAAATTCTCCAAAGCGATGACGCCAAGAAGGTCATGCATAACACTCTTGTTCTGAGTCCTCGGTGTTCTCGGCGTCTCTTGCGGACAACACTGCCTTTTTTATTCGGACCTCAGCTTGGGTCATGACCTTACTTTCATCCAAGGCGGAGGGTTGAGCATGGATCGTGTAGTTGTTGCTTCCAGAGCACTACGCAGCGTAGGGTACGAGCCGAATCACCGCATGCTTGACATCGAATTCGTCTCCGGCAGCATCTATCGCTATTTCGACGTGCCGGATGATCTCCACGCCGGATTGATGGCCGCCGATTCGCACGGCGAATTCTTCTCCGCGCACATCCGTGATGCGGGTTTCGATTACCAGGAGATTGCGTAGGGGTTCTCAATGAGTGAAGCAAAAAAACCTACGGGGTTCGCAACAACTCGCAAAACAAAACAGGCCCGCTTGCGCGGACCCGTTCGTTTGAAGAAGTGGCGTCCCTAAGGGGATTCGAACCCCTGTCGCGTCCGTGAAAGGGACGTGT
>JBBJNO010000139.1:0-6858 GCA_037720875.1 Luteimonas sp.
CGTCGTCACCGGCGCCACTGCGCGCACCGTCTACACGCCCGAAGCGCCGGACGTGTCCGAACTGCAACTGGAGATGGGCGTACGCGTGCCGATGCTGGACGGATGGCCGTCGGATCAACCGGTCAACGGCCAGCATCCCTACACCGCGCACGTGATCGAAGTCCCGGTGCGCGGCGCGGACGGCGCGCTGCGCTTCTCGCCTGCGCTGCTGCCGCGCACGTCGGACGTCAGCGCGGATTACCTCCCGCTCAATCGCGCGAATATCTTGCGCCAGGGGTTCAAGTTCCTCGGCGAACGCTATGGCTGGGGCCATGATTACAACGCGCGCGATTGCAGTGGTTTTGTCTCGGAGGTGTACCGCAGCTTCGGCGTACAGCTGCCACGCAACACCAGCGACCAGAGCGTGAGCCCTGCGCTGAACCGGATCGCCTTCGATGCGTCGGATAGCCAGGAAAAACGCAAGGCCGCGGTGAGCGATTTACAGGTCGGCGACCTGGTCTACATCCCCGGCCACGTGATGATGGTGATCGGCCACGACAACGGCATGCCCTATGTCATCCACGACATAAACAGTGGCGCATGGCGCGGCCGCGATGGCACGCTGGTCGGCGGCAAGCTCAACGGCGTCTCGGTTACGCCGCTGACAACATTGATGTTCAACGACACGCAGACCTATGTGGATCGCATGACCAACATCCAGCGGATTCGGCCATGATTCGTCCCATGCAGGTCTTAAACGGACGTCACCCCAGCGAAAGCTGGGGCCCATGTTGATCTTGCTTGGCACAAAGCGAAAGTCAAAATGGGTTCCAGCTTTCGCTGGAATGACGACTGGGCTTACTGCGATTCATCAACATCTTCTTTTATTTTGCGTACTTTCTTTGCGGACAAACATGATCCGATTTCCATGAACCTTCAAGCCGTCGAACGATAACTCAATGAAAATCACCGAAATCAAATTCGGCATGCTGCGGGTGCCGCTGAAAACACCCTTCAAGACGGCGCTGCGCACCGTGAACCAGGTCGAGGACATCGTCGTCATGCTGCATACCGACAGCGGCCATGTCGGTTACGGCGAGGCGCCGGCCACGGCTGTCATCACCGGCGATACGCACGGCTCCATCATCGAGGCGATCGCGAAGTACATCGCGCCGCGCGTCATCGGCCAGGACGTCGCCAACCTCAACCACATCACGCAGTTGATCCAGGGCGCACTGGAGAAGAATTCCAGCGCCAAGGCCGCGGTCGAGATCGCGGTCTACGATTTGTTCGGCCAGCTCTACGACGCGCCCCTGTACAAGATGCTGGGCGGCGGCGATCCGGTCATTACCACCGACATCACCATCAGCGTCGATTACATCGACAAGATGGTGGCCGATTCGATCAAGGCCGTCGAACGTGGGTTCGAGTCGCTCAAGATCAAGGTCGGCAAGGACATCGGCGTGGATGTCGAGCGCGTCAAGGCGATCTACGCGGCGGTGGAAGGCCGCGCCCTGTTGCGCCTCGACGCCAACCAGGGCTGGACCGCCAAGCAGGCGGTGTACGCGATCCAGACGCTGGAAGACAGCGGCGTCAAGCTCGAACTGGTGGAGCAGCCGGTCAAGGCCCACGATCTGGAGGGCATGAAGTACGTGACCGAGCGCGTGCACACGCCGATCATGGCCGACGAAAGCGTGTTCGGCCCGGCCGAGGTCATCGAACTGATCCGCATGCGCGCCGCCGACATCATCAACATCAAGCTGATGAAGACCGGCGGCATCTCCAGCGCCATCCACATCGCCGACATCGCCGCCATCCACGGCGTCGAATGCATGATCGGCTGCATGCTGGAAACCAGCATCAGCGTGGCTGCGGCGGCGCATGTCGCGGTGGCGAAATCCAATGTCATCACCAAGGTTGATCTCGATGGCCCATCGCTGTGCGCGTTCGATCCGGTCGATGGCGGCGTGACCTTCAACGAGTCCGAGATCACGGTCAGCGATGCGCCCGGGCTCGGCATCCGCGCCATCCGCGGCCTCGAGCCGATCAGCGCGTGACCGGCACGCCGCCACCGATGTCGCCGCTGCTGAAAATCCGTTCCGAGCGCGACCAGATGTCGGCGATCGAACGCCGCATCGCCGACTTCATGCTGGAGAACGCGCAACTGCTGCGCGACTATTCCTCGCAGCAATTGGCAGACGCGCTGGGCATCAGCCAGTCGAGCGTGGTCAAGTTCAGCCAGAAGCTGGGGTTCAAGGGTTATCCCGATCTCAAGCTCTCGGTCGGCGAGGCGGTCGCGCGCGACAATGCCGGCGATGCAATGGCTTCCGCGGCACCGAAAGAGCACGGTCCGCATGCGGCGTTCGCGGAGAGTTTGTGGCGCAGCAAGGCGCAGGCAGAAGAAGAAACGCGGCTGATCAATCCGCCCGCAACGCTTGATGCGATCGCCGCGTTGATCGACGGCGCCGGCAAGGTCTGCATCATCGGGCTGGGCGAGGACGGCATTGCGGCGCGTGCATTTGCGCTGAAGCTGTCGCTGCTGGGCATCGTCAGCGTGCATCATTTCGATCTGGCGCTGATGGCCGCGAGCACCTCTTCGGTCGCTGCGGATGATGTGCTGCTGGTGTTTTCCGAGCAAGGCAAACAACCGTCGCTCTGCCATATCAGCCGCGAATTCAGGGGCCGGCGTGGCAAGGTGGTGTCGATCACTCGCCACACCGCCAACCCGCTGCGTGCGCATGCCGATGCATCGCTGCTGGTCTCCGCCCACGACGAGCGCGCCCACATCGAGCCGTTGCTGTACCAGTCGGCGCTGCAGCACCTGCTGGACCTGGTATTCGTGCTGCTGTGCGAAGCCGGACGCAGGCTGGAAGCACTGGACGGGACGCGCGAGCGGATGCAATCGATGCTGGATCCGTGATTCTTAAATGCATTCGTGGGTGCGAACTTATTCGCACGTTTTAAGGCAAAGGGCGTGCGAATAAATTCGCACCCACAATGGAACGGTAGCCTGGGTGGAGCGCAGCGATACCCGGGGATTTCGGTGACGGAGCCAAGAGCCCCGAGTATCACTGCGCTCCGCCCGGCCTGCACTGTCAAATATCGTGCGCCCTTCAAGCAAAAAACGTGCGAATGAATTCGCACCTACGATGTCCCGGATGACCAACATGCACATGCGCAGAACTTGCTCGCAACCCCACCCAGTCCTTGCCTGCCTCGCCATCGTCCTCGCACTGCTTGTAGGCGCATGCGCCCGCCAAGCCGTCAGGGACGACAATGCGGCGTGGTCCGGCGCGCGCCAACTTGTCGTGGTCACGACTCCGGGTTGGGATGCGACCAGCGGCACGTTGCGCCGCTATGCGCGCAGCGGAACTGGCTGGGTGCAAGTCAGCACGGTGGCGCGCGTCGTCATCGGCCGGACCGGTTCCGCATGGGGCCTCGGTTTGCATCCGGCGCAATCC
Organism: Luteimonas sp.; assembly: GCA_037720875.1. Taxonomy (GTDB): domain Bacteria; phylum Pseudomonadota; class Gammaproteobacteria; order Xanthomonadales; family Xanthomonadaceae; genus JALYOU01. Next base: position 3,441 of record JBBJNO010000139.1, read on the forward strand.
GACGGCCCGGTGAAACGCGAAGGCGATGGCCGTGCGCCCGCCGGGATGTTCCGCATCGGCGAAGCCTTTGGCTACGCGGGTTCGGTGGACACCGCCCTGCCCTACATGCCGATGCAGGCCACGCATTACTGCATGGATGTACCGGCATCGCCGCTGTACAACACGATCGTCGACACGCGCGACGTCGGTGACGCGGCCGTGCAAGGTTCGACTGAGCCGATGCGCCTGGACATCCACGCCAAGGGTAGCCAGCAATACAAGCTCGGCTTCGTCATCGAGCACAACCCGCAAGCGGTGAAAGGCGCGGGCAGCTGCATCTTCGGGCATTTGTGGAAGACGCCGCAGACCGCGACGGCGGGTTGCACGGTGATGGATGAGCCGGTGATGCGGGAGCTGGTGGCATGGTTGCGATCCGATGCACGGCCGGTGTTCGTGTTGTTGCCGGAAGCGCAATACCGGCGTGTGCAAACCGCCTGGAAACTTCCGCCTTTGTAGGAGCCCCACATGGGCGCGATGCGCGTTACCGGTAAGCCCAATTGCGCCCATGGGGCGCGCCTGCAACCGCTGGCATGACGCCGCGATGGCGGCTACCATGCTCCGCGTCATGGGGCGGTAGCTCAGCTGGGAGAGCGCCACGTTCGCATCGTGGAGGTCAGGGGTTCGATCCCCCTCCGCTCCACCATGATCCGGAAACGGCGCCGCAAGGTGCCGTTTTTGTTTTCCCTCTCCCATCGGGAGAAGGAACCGCAGTGGTCTGCGATAATCCTTCCCCATCAGGCCCCGTAGCTCAGCTGGATAGAGCGGTCCCCTCCTAAGGGACAGGTCGTGCGTTCGAATCGCGCCGGGGCCGCCAACCATCGCGTACATCCTGCGACGACGGGATGCAGGAGTGTTGCGCCGCATGCCAAGCAAAGTGACCGAGGGCTCGCAACGCGGCTGGATCATCCCCATCGGTGGCGCCGAGGACAGGGAAACGCGGCGTCGCATCCTCAAGCGGTTCGTGCGGCTGTGCGGCGGACGCGACGCGCACATCGTCATCATCCCGACCGCGAGCCGGCTGGCCAACACGGGCCAGAAGTACCAGGACCTGTTCGAGCGGCTCGAAGCCGGGAGCTCGTCCTCGGTGGATTTCGCCACGCGCGAGGATGGTGAGCGCGCGGATTACCTGCGCGAACTCGAACGCGCCGACGGCATCTTCTTCACCGGCGGTAACCAGCTGCGGATTTCCACCATCATCGGCGGCACCAGCGCGGCCAAACTGATCCGCGCGCGCAATGCCAACGGCGTCCCCGTGGCCGGCACCAGCGCCGGCGCCAGCGTGCTCAGCGAACACATGATCGCGTTCGGCAAGGAAGGTTCATCCCCGCGCGCGGGCAGCGTACGCCTCGCACCGGGACTGGGCCTGACCAACCGTTTCATCATCGACCAGCATTTCCGCCAGCGCGATCGCCTCGGCCGTCTGGTCGCGGCGCTGGCCTACAACCCGTTCGCGATCGGCATCGGCCTGGACGAAGACACCGCGGCCTTCATCGGTCCCGACAACACGCTGGAAGTGGAAGGCAGCGGCGCTCTGACCGTGGTCGACGCATCCAACCTGCAGTTCTCGTCGATGGCCGACGTGTCGCAGAGCCAGCCGGTGTGCCTGCTCGGCCTCACGGTGCATCTACTCGTCGCCGGGGCAACCTATAACCTGCACACGCGCCAGGCATCGCCTGGCACGTTGCTCACCAGCAAAGAATGATCTTGGCTGCTGCGCGACGACTGTGCGTTTTGTGGGAGGGGCCACCCTGCATATCGTCGGACACGCTTAGAACCTATCTCAATATCGGAACACAGACCTTGGAATCGTCATTCCGCGAAGGCGGGAATCCAGTGCCTTTGTTTTCAACGGCTTAAAGTCGCTGGATTCCCGCCTTCGCGGGAATGACGAGTCAGAAGGTCGTTGCCCTTGATTTTGGATAGGTTCTTGCGTCAGCCACGACCTGCATTTCGCCGGTCACGTTCGGTGGGCCGGGTTCACCCTCTGTCTCTGTTTCTGAAAATCACGAGGTATGCATGCGTATCCTGAATCGCGCCGTCTATGTGGGGCCCTCGCTCTACGCGCACTTTCCGGTCATCAAGCTTGAACTCGACCTCGGCGCGCTGGAGCAATGGCCCACCGGACGGCTCGGCAGCGATTTCGTCGATGGCCTGGTCGCGGCATTGCCGACGCTGGCCGAACACGGTTGCTCGTATCGCGAGCCCGGCGGCTTCATCCGCCGCATGCGCGAGGGTGAAGGCACGTGGCTCGGACATGTGCTGGAACACGTCGCCATCGAACTGCAGAACATCGCCGGCGAAGACGTCACCTTCGGCAAGACCCGCAGCGTCGCCGACGACCGTCCCGGCGTCTATAACGTCGTGTATGAATACGCGCAGAAGGAAGAAGGGATCGCCGCCGGCGAGCTCGCGCTGAGGCTGTTGTGCTCGCTGCTGCCCGTCGAGCTGCGCCCGGCTGGCAGCGTGCCGGAGGATTGGGAATGGGTCACGGCACGCGACGACTTCATCCGTTATGCGCAACGTCGCGCGCTGGGGCCTTCGACCGCATCGCTGGTGCGCGCCGCGGAAGAGCGCGGCATCCCGTGGTTGCGCCTCAACCAGCAATCGCTGTTGCAACTGGGCCACGGCAAATACCAACAGCGCATCCAGGCCACGGTCAGCGGCCGCACGCCGTACATCGCCGTGCAGCTGGCCAGCGACAAGGAGGAAACCAACAAGATCCTCGGCGCGCTCGGGCTGCCGGTGCCGCGTCAGGAACTGGTCAACGAACAGACCGATGCGCTGAAAGCTGCCAAAAAACTCGGCGGGCGGGTGGTGCTCAAGCCTTACAACGGCAATCACGGCCGCGGCATCACCATCGACGTCATCGAGGACGACGACATCCGCGCCGGCTACCAGGCGGCACTGGAACATTCCAGCTCGGTGATCGTCGAAACCTTCGTTCCAGGCGACGACCATCGCCTGCTGGTGATCAACGGCGAACTGATCGCAGCCACACGGCGTACGCCCGGGCATGTCATCGGCGATGGCACACATACGGTCGCGGAACTGGTCGAGGCGGTCAACCAGGACCCGCGCCGTGGCATCGGCCACGAAAAGGTGCTGACGCGGCTGGAGCTGGATGCGCAGGCATTGATGATGCTCGAACGGATTGCTTACACCGCCGACTCGGTCCCGGCCGAAGCCGAGATCGTGCCGCTGCGTTCCACCGCCAATCTCTCGACCGGCGGCACCGCGACCGATGTCACCGACATCATCCATCCCGACAACCGCGACATGGCGGTGCGCGCGGTGCGCGCCATTGGTCTTGACATCGGTGGCGTCGATTTCATTTCGCCGAACATTGCCGAAAGTTACAAATCCATCGGCGGCGCGATCT
>JBBJNO010000140.1:0-5491 GCA_037720875.1 Luteimonas sp.
GTTACAGGAAGGGGTTTCAGGTACTTCACCCAAAAATCTGCGGGTCTTGACCCGCCTGTCCTTCACTCAAAAAGCTGCGGGTCAAGACCCGCCCTACTTGCCACGCGGGCTACAGCTCACGCACCAGCCGGAATCCCACGTCGTCATAACCACGCTCCGAAGGCAGAGGTCGCGACCCGTTCGTCCCGCGCCACGAGGCACCCGTCGTCTGCCGCTGCTTGCAGTTGCCGCCGCAGTCCTGCAGCCACTCGGCCACGCTGCGGGACGAACCCCCGCTGGGCAATGCGCCAGACTCCGATGACTTCGGCAAGCGATAACGATGCCCCGAGCGCTGGCTGAGCCAGCGCGCGTAGGCATCCGCATCGGCCCAGGACACGCACACCACAGGTTGGCCATCACCTTGCTCGAAGCCAGGTGCTTTCCAGCTGCGTGGCGCGACGATGCGCAATAGCGATGCACGCTCGCGGCACAGTGACGTGGACCGTCCCGTGGCCGCGGCGAAACGCGCGTAATCGGCGCGTGTCACTTCGCCGCGTCCCGCGGCCATCAGGCCGGAGTTGCTGCGCACCAGGATCATGCCTGCTGCATCGCCCGGCAACGATTCACCCGGTTGCCGGACGCCTCGCGCGCGCGCCATCAAGGCCTTGCTGGATGCGTTCCGGCCGCCGAATTGCGTGGCCAGATCAGCCGCGCGAACAGCAGCGTCGCGGTCGTAGTTTTTTTCCGCAGTGGCGATGCGCTCGGACATGTGTTTCAGCGCTGCGGCCTGCATCCGGGTGAGCGCGGCGGAATTCGGCCGGTTGGTGTCCTTCAGCAATTGCGTCGCACGCGCGCTGTAGTCGCGGGCCTTGCCGTCGTCATGTTGCTTGAGTTGTTGTTGCATCTGTGCCGACAGTGCATCGATCAGCACGTCGCCAACGAAAGTCACGCGTGCATGGCCGGCATCGGCGCGATGTGCCGCGACGATGCTGTCGTAGGCATTCGCATTCGCTGGAGAGGTCAGGTTGCGCGCGCGGATCTGTTGCTCGGCGGCCGCCAGTAATGGTTCCGCCGCGGATTCGGGCAACGCGCGCAGCATGCCTTCCACGGGATCCCCGCTTGCCGCCACCACCGCTTGTCCCTCGACGGCTGCGGGGATGGGCAGATCCGGCGACGAAGGCCTGCCGATACTGAAGAAACGGGTCGTGTCGATGCCGCCAGCGGCATCGCCTGGCTGACGCAGCGCGACCCCCATCAACGCCGCCGCCACCAGTCCGGCCGTGATCCACACGCCCTTCGGCCAGCGCCTGGCTTGCGCAATGCGATGCCGCAGTTGCGACGTGAATGCAAACCCCGGTGTGTTGGTGCGGCGTTCGACCTCCTTGAGCGCCTCCATCGCCTGGTGCGCAGTGCGGAAACGCAGCCCGGGCGATTTCGCCATCGACTTGTCGATGAAGCGCTGCCAGTGGCGCTTGTCGCGCGGCAATCGCGGAACCGGGTCCTGCAGGTGCTGCATCGCCATCGACAGCGCATCTTTCGCGTTGAACGGCAAGTGACCCATCAGCATTTCATAGGCCAGCACACCGACGCTATAAACATCCGCGCGACGATCCACTTTTTCGCCGCGCGCCTGCTCCGGCGCCATGTAGGCGGTGCTGCCCACCGCCATGCCGGCACCGGTGACGCGCGGATCGTTGGTCTGCCGCAGCGCAATGCCGAAGTCCGCCAGCAACGGCCGTTCGGCTTCGTCGAACAGCACGTTCTCCGCTTTCACGTCGCGGTGCACCACGTCGCGCACGTGCGCGTAATCCAGCGCCGACAACAGCGCGCGCAACGTGGCAAGGACACGCGGTTCGTCCTGCGTGAAATCGCGCTGGCCGACATGGCCGCGCGCCAGGTACGGCATCGCGTAATAGGGCAGACCATCGGTGGTGCGTCCCACGTCGTGGATGCCGACGATGTGCGGATGTTCCAGGCGGGCGATGGTGCGCGCTTCATTCTCGAAGCGGCGTCGGCTGATTTCATCGGCCAGCGCCTCGGGCAGCATTACCTTGATGGCGACCTGGCGGCCCAGCGAGATCTGCTCGGCCAGGTACACCGTCGACATGCCGCCGACGCCGATCGCGCGCAGCAGCGTGTATCCGTCGATCTTCGGCAATGCAACCACGCGGCGATCATCGGTTGGGTCTGGCACTGCAGACATTGGCGCCCCTGTTCCCGAGGGGCAGGATAAGCCCGGGGCAGGCATCGTACGCAAGTGTTTTCAGCGATTTGCCTTGCGCCGCACGTAGATGTGCTTGCGGACGCGCGCGATGACGCTGCCTGCGGTGTCCACGATCACGGTTTCACACCAGCGTAGATGCTTGTCGCCTCCCGCCGCAGCTGAACGGATTGCATTCAGTACGTCGTCCGTCAACGCAAACTCCGCAGTGACGGTCCCGCGGCCCGGCTTGATGAAATCGATCGTGCCGGCCTGATCCCAGACGATGTAATCGGCACCGAGCGCGTTCATCGTCAACAACATCCAGAACGGATCGGTCATCGCGAACAGGCTGCCACCGAAGTGGGTGCCGACATAGTTGCGATTCCACGGACGCATGCGCAACTCGACGCGCGCGTATTTGAAGTCGTCGGCAATCGCGCAGACGTGGATACCGGCGAACAGGAATGGCGGCCACAGGTTGAGGGCGTGCCTCAGCGTTCGCGCCGTCACCTTGCGCATGATGTCAGACCAGCAGCAGCGACGACATCTTGCGGCGATAGGCGCCGACGAGATCCTCGTCCTCGACCACGCGGAACGCATCGATCAGCACTTTCTTCGGCAAGCCGTCCTCGAAGGTGCGGTCACGTCGCAGCATTTCCAGGAATTGTTCCAGTCCTTCCTGCGATTGCCCGCCGACGATGCGATGCGCGCCGAGCAGGTGACGCGCGCGCAGGTCGTCGGCGTTGGCTGCGATCGCCGCTTCCAGCACCTCGGCGGGTGGCGCGTCCTTCAGCAGCGCGGCGAATCCCAGGCGTGCGCGCGCGTTGACGGTGCGGTCGTCGGTGGCGAGGTTTGCGGGGAGGGCATCGAGGAGGTGTTCGGCTTCGATGGTCGCGCCGGTTTTGAGCAGCGCCAGGGCCAGGTCGAGTTTGTGTTCGCCGTTGTCGGGTTCGGCCTCGACCTGCTTGCGCAGGCGCATGACCGCTTGGTGCGGATCGGCTTGGTGCGGATCGGCGGGCGCGATGGGCGTTTCTTCGGCGAGATCATTTCCGGCGGCCGCATCGGATTTCGCTGCAGGCTCGATGCCGTGGTGCTTCAGGAACTCGCGCACCTGGCCATCCGGCAACGCGCCCTGGAAACCATCGACCAGTTGCCCGTCCTTGACCAGATAGACGGTGGGGATGGAACGAATCTGGAAGGCGGCGGCGATCTGCGGCTCCTTTTCGGTGTCGACCTTGGCCAGCAGAAACGCGCCGTTGTATTCGTCCGCGAGTTTTTCGAGGATCGGCCCCAGCGCCTTGCACGGCCCGCACCACTCGGCCCAGAAATCAACCAGCACCGGAGTTTCCAGTGATTTCTTAAGGACATCGGCTTCGAAACTTTCGGTGGTGGCGTCGAAGACGTTGGGTTTTGCGGTGCTGTCGGCGGACATGGTGGATTCCCGGATGCGATCAGCCCGAGATTGTGCCAGCCAGGATCAAATCCAACCGAATGTAAAAATAACTTGACATCATCGAGCTAGAATGTAATGTAAAACGTACATTTAGTATAATAGAGGTGACATCATGTTATCGCGCCATTGGGAATTCGCCGGCCTGCTGGGGGTCGCTGGCGTGGCGTTCTGGCTGTTGTTGGCAGGCCCGTCGACGCTGCTCGGCATCGACACCGGACAAGCCGGCACGGCGCTGCTGGCGACGGTTGCATGGGTCTCGATGTATGCCGTGTCCCGGTTGCCGCGCGCCGAACTCGGTAAGACTGCTTCGCCCGGGGAGTGGAAGGCCTGGATCGGGACCGGCTTCATGGTGGTGGCCATTGGCTACTTTCTTGCACGGATGCATGTGTTCCAAGGGCCCGAAGCCTTCCAAAGCCCGGAAGCCAGCGCGGTAGGCCGCAACCTCGTGCTGTTGCTGGTTGCCTGGACGGTGCTGTCCAGCGTGCTGGGTTCGCGTTTCAAGGATGAAGTGCAGCAGGACGAGCGCGACCGCGAGATCGAAAAACACGCCAGTGGCTGGGGACGCACCGCGCTGATTGTCTTCGTCATCGGCCTGGCGCTGATGCTGGGTTTTTCGCCAGGCATCAAACTGCACTGGGCCACGCATTTCATGATCGCCAACCTGCTGATCGCGGGAGTGATGGTCAGTTGCCTGTTCGAGTGCGCGGCGACCGTCGTGCACTACTGGCGCGACCGGCACTGAGGCGGACATGGCAGGCACACCCATCGCCAATGAGATCCGCCGCCTGCGTTTCGAGCATGGCGAGATGACACAGGAAGCCTTGGCGCGCGCCTGCGGCGTGACCCGGCAGACGATCATCGCGCTGGAGGCCGGCAAGTACGCGCCGTCGCTGGAGCTTGCGTTCCGGATTGCGCGCGCGTTTGGTGCCGGCGTTGAAGTGGTGTTCCGATGGGAGGGCGCATGAATCGCCTGGCGGGTTATTGCGGGATCGCGGCAACACTGATGTGTCTTGCCGCTGTGCTCGGTTTTGGCGGCGCGCTGGAGGACTATTCGCAGATTCACCATCCGCTCGGGTTGCTTGGCGGCAAGGACATTCCGAATGCGCTTGCGTTCAATCTATTGGGTTTTGTCGTCCCGGGCGTACTTGCCGCGATTGCGATGTCGACCTTGCGGACGAGCCTGCCATCGGCCGCTGGCTGGAGCATGCGGATCGGTGTGCAGTTGCTGGTGTTGTCCGCAATCGCCTTTGCTGCGCAGGGATTGGTGCCGATCGATCCGGCCGATCTTGGTGCGCCGGGCAATCGCTATCACGCAGTGGCGTGGACGTTGTGGTGGATCGCGTTCGTGTCCGGCTCGTTGTTGCTGGCGTGGTCGATAGGACGCTATCCGCAGGAGCGGACACAGGCCTGGGTGTCGATGGGCGCGGCCATCACCGTGCTGGCATTTGCATTGTTTGCACCGGGTGCGATCCCGTCCGCTATCGCCGAACGGATCGCCTTCGCTGCGTGGTTCGGGTGGCTGTTGCTGGTTACTCGAAACAGCAGGCCATCGGCGTTGCCGACACAGGTTATCGGATGACGAATTGTTCAATGACGTAGCAATGTAGCGGAGCGCAGCGATACCCGGGGCTTGATGTCTCCGTAGCAGAATGGCCCTAGGTATCGCTGCGCTCACCCGGGCTACGAATTGATTTCATTGCAGCCTGCGTAGCATCCGGGATCTTCCATGTCGTGGCGGAAATCTCCGGGTGCGGCCTTGGGCCTTGCCCGGGCTACGGTGGCAGGTTCAATCGAACTCGCGGCGCCTGAAATCCCACAGCCCCAGCAACGCGACCACCACGCCGCCGATCACACCG
>JBBJNO010000140.1:5501-6558 GCA_037720875.1 Luteimonas sp.
GCATCACGAATGCGGCCCATTGGCCTTCTCCCGCGATTACCTGCACGGGCATCGACCACGGATACCAATGTCCGAAGCGCGCCGATTGCGCCAGCAGGAAACCCGCGACGGTCGCGACCATGCCCGCCGCAACCGATACGGTGAAGCTGCGCCAGCGGATCGCGATCCAGGTATGCAGCGCCGTGATCAACAGCGCCGCCACGGTCATCGCGGCGAGGCTGTCGACGATAAAACGCCAGGGGATCGGCCCGCCGATGCCGGTCTGCGGCTTGATGGCGGACAAGAGCATTCCACCTGCAGGAATCAGGACTGCGAACGCGGTCGTCGCCAAAAGCAGCATGCCGACCAGTGCGAACAGCTTCGACAAGTAGTGTGCGTGGCGCGGCACCGGCAGGGCCAGCAGGTATTTCCATTGCCGGTTGCCGTGTTCCAGCCCGGCCAGCAGCGCCGCCTGCAATGTGATGAACAGCGGCAACATGAGGAAGCCCCACATGACCAACTGGCCTTGCATGAAGTGTTGCCAGGCGACGTCCGCCGTTGAAACCGGCCGTTTGCCCAAGTCCATCGCCAACAGCTGCAAGACATGCAGCGTGGTGACCGTGAGCGGTGCGATCAGGCACATCCACAAGGCCAGCGTGCCTTTGAGTTTGAGCATTTCCGCCGACAGGGCACGCAGTAACACAGGCGTCTTCATGCCTTCGTCTCCGACTGCGTGGTGAGGTCGAAGAACAGCGACTCCAACGTCGGGCGCTCGCGATGGAAGCTGCTGACACTTGCCGGGAATTCCACGAGACGGCGCAGCAGTTCCGCGTCGCTGCGCCGCGGTTCGATGATTTCGATGCGGCCGTCACTGGTGCGATGCGCCCGTTCGCCGAAATCAGCCAAATGCCGGATCACAATGTCGTGTTGCTCGGTTTCCAGCAGCAAGCGGCCACGAAGCCGGTCGCGCAACGCGTCGAGCCGCCCCTGGTAACGCAGGCGGCCTGCCTGCAACACGCCGATGTGGCTGGCGATCTGTTCCACTTCGGCCAGCAGATGGCTGGACAGCAGGATCGCC
>JBBJNO010000140.1:6568-6855 GCA_037720875.1 Luteimonas sp.
CTGTCGGCGGCGAGACTACGCACCAATGCGCGCATGTCGAGCGTGCCGGCGGGGTCGAGGCCATTGCCGGGTTCATCGAGGATCAGCAGCTTCGGCTCATTGAGCAGGGCCAGCGCCAGCCCGAGCCGTTGCCGCATGCCCAGCGAATAGTGCGCGACCTTGCGCAGTGCATCGGCACGCAGATCGACGCGTTCCAGCGCTGCATCGATCCGGTTGCGCGGCGCGTCCAGCAAGCGGCGGGTGATTTCGAGGTTGTCGCGGCCGCTCAAATGTGGATAGAGCGATGG
>JBBJNO010000141.1:0-4027 GCA_037720875.1 Luteimonas sp.
ACCACGCCGGTATTGGCGGTCAGCCAGATGCCGCCATCGACCGACCGCGCAACGCCGCGGTAGATATCGCCGGACAGGCCGCCATCGCCGCGTGCAAACAGCGCCAGCCGCCGCCAGTCCGAACGCAGGTAGCCCAGCCCCGCGCCCATCACCGGCACCCACAAAGCGCCATCGGCCTGTAGATGCAGGGTCGGCACGGCCTTGCCCGGCATCGCCGGTAGCGGCAGCACCGGCGCCGGGATGCCGTCGCGCGCCGCCCGCCACAAGCCGCGCACGCCGCCCAGCCACAACGCGCCGTCGCGATCGCGCGCCAGCGACATCAGGCGATTTGGCACGGCGAACAACGACGACCATGCGGGCTGCGTCCAGCGTCCATGGCGATCGCGCCGCCACACGCCCTCCGACGTCCCTATCCACACATCGCCATCGACCAATGTCACCGAGTTCACCGTGGTCGCAGCGACGCCCGGCAACGCGACGCGCGTCATGCGGCGGCCGTCCCAGCGCGCGAGACCGGCATCGGTGCCGATCCACAACATGCCGTTGCCGTCGGCCGCCAGCGACCAGATGGTGGCGGACGGCAGGCTGTCGGGATCGTTGTCGCGTGGCATGAAACGCGTGATCCGCCCACGTTGGTCAAGCCGATGCAGGCCGCCCTCGTAGGTGCCGAACCACAGTTCGTGGCCGCGGCTGGCGATTGCGAACGTATCGTCGCTGCCGATCTGCGGATGCCTGGCCATCGCGTAGTGATGGAAATGTTGCCGCGCCGCGTCCAGCACGCTCAGCCCGCCGCCCTCGGTCGCGACCCACACGCGATCGCGCGCGTCCACGTGCAGGGCCTGCACGTTGTTGCCCGGCAACGCATTGCGATCGCCGGGCGTATGCCGCCAGACGCGAAACCCGATGCCGTCGTAACGCGCCAGCCCATCGCCGGTCGCAATCCACAGATAGCCGGCGCGATCGCGGGCAAGGGCGTTGATTCGGGTCGAGGGCAACCCTTCGCCAACGCCAAGGATGCGGAAGCGCGGCGTTTCCGGCACGCCGGCGATGGCCGGACGACCCGCCAGCAGCGGCCCGAAACACAGGACAGACAGCAACACAGACAACACGCTCGATGTACGCAACATGGATCCCTCCGGCACTTCACGGGCCCATCCCCGGCCCGTTGCGAATGGTCGCAACGCAGCGTTGCGGATGCAAGCCGCACGCATCGGCCCATGCCGGTCCATGCCGGTCCATGCCGGTCCATGCCGGCCCATGCCGGTCCATGCCGGTCCATGGTCGCGCATGTTCAGCCACGCCGTCCTAGAATCCGGCGATGTCCCGTGCCCTCCTCCGACGCATTGCGCTGTCAGCCCTGTTGCTGTCGCTGTGCGGCACTGCGCTCGCCGCCGATCCGGTGCGTTACGCGCTGGACCCGGTGCACACGCGTGTCATGTTCGCGGTCCGGCACGCGAGTTTTTCCAGCGCCATCGGCACCGTGTCGGGCAGCACCGGCGCGCTGGTGTTCGATCCGGATGACTGGAGCGTCGCCGGCGTAGAGGTCAGCGTGCCGATGACCCGGCTCGACCTCGGCGACGAAAAGTGGAACAAGGCAGCGCTGGCCGACAATCTTCTCGATGGCGACGATCATCCGGTCGCGACGTTTGTCTCGACGCGGGTCGAGCCGGTCGATGCACGGCACGCGGCCGTGTACGGCACGCTGACCCTGCACGGTGTCGCCAGGGAGGTGAAGCTGGACGTGACCTTCAACGCGTTGAAGCGGCATCCGCTGCCGCCATTCCGGCGCACTGCGGGTTTTTCCGCGACCACGGTGCTGAGTCGCAAGGCATTCGGCATCGACGCGTGGCCCAGCGTGATTGGCGACAGCGTCGAGTTGCGGATTGAAGCGGAAGCGACGCGTGCTGGCCGCGTTGACGATGATGCTGCGACACCGGTCGAGCCTGCCCCTGAAATGCCCCCAACCGAAACGCCCGTATCCGACGCGCTGCCCACGGACGCACCCAAACCCCAGCCCGAACCCGAGCCGACACCGTGAGTTTGAAGAACACCGCCGACCGCTGGGGACCGGTCAGCCAATCGCTGCACTGGCTGGTCGTGCTGCTGATCATCGGCCAGGGCATCGTCGGGCTGACCATGGGCGACCTGCGCAATGGGCTCGACAAGATCCAGATCTACGCGCTGCACAAATCGTTTGGATTGACCATCCTGGGACTGGTGACGCTGCGCCTGTTATGGAGGTGGTTCGCGGGGACGCCGCTGCCCGTGCCGGGGACGCCGACGTGGAAGAAGCGCATCGCATCGCTCTCGCACTGGGGCTTGTATGCGCTGTTGTTCGCGATCCCGATCAGCGGGTGGGTGCTCAACTCCGTCGCCGGATTTCCGCTGCAATGGTTCGGCCTGATCAACTTGCCCGACATCATCGACAAGAACGATGGCTTGCGTGAAGCCGCCAGGGATCTGCATGGAGCCCTGTTCTGGATCCTGATCGGCTTGGCCCTGGTGCACGCGGCGGCTGCCTTCTATCACCACCTGTTCCAGCACGATGCGACATTGGCGCGCATGTTTCCGAGAGGCTGGTTGAAAGTTGGCAACGCAACTGACCACACCGTGATCGAGGGCATTCGTAATGAAGACCGCCACAATGCGTAAAGTTCTTTGTCTTTCAATCGCGATGCTGGCGGCAGCGCCCGCGTTCGCCGCCGATTACACGCAGGCGGCCGGCTCCAGCCTGACGTTCGCCGGCAACTACCAGGGCGAAGTGTTCACCGGCCGCTTCCCCGGGTTTGCAACCCGATTGTCGTTCGATCCGAAACGCCTCGCGAATGCGAAACTCGACGTGACCATTCCGCTCGCCACCGCAACGACAGGCAACGCCGACTATGACGGCGAACTGCGCGGCGCGTCCTTCTTCAACAGCAGCAAATTCGCGCAGGCGCGTTACAGCGCAACGAAGTTCCGTTCGCTGGGTGGCAACAAGTACGCGGCCGACGGCACGCTGTCGCTGCGCGGATTGAGCAAACCGGTGACACTCACGTTCACATGGACGCCCGGTGCGAAGCCTGTGCTCGCGGGCAAGGCCACCGTGAAACGCCTGGATTTTGGCGTCGGCAGCGGCGACTGGGCCGATACCGGGACGATTCCGAATGAGATCGCGATCAGCACCAAGGTCGTGATGCAACTTGCGAAATAACGGGTCGTAGGGCGGGTCTTGACCCGCCTTTTTGTGAATGCAAAGCGGCGGGTCTTGACCTGCCTTTTTGTGAATGCAAAGCGGCGGGTCAAGACCCGCCCTACGGAACCCGGGCAGAGATGAATTGCCCTAGCATTGCGCCGTCAAACGGCCAGTCGAGCTCGGTACCGCTCGCCTCATCGCGCAGTACCGGCACCCGCGTGCCATAGCGCGTTTCGAGTACATCGTCGTCATCGATCCACACACTGTCGAAGTCCGGCACGCGCGCTGCGGCCAGCACCGCCAGCGCTTCATCGCACAACGGGCAATCATCGCGTTGGTAGAGTTTCAGGCGCATCGCAACCACCACTTGACCAGAGGAATAGAATAACGACATGGCCGTCAGCACCTTCGACTTGTTCAAGATCGGCATCGGGCCGAGTTCCTCGCACACTGTGGGGCCGATGCGCGCCGCGGCGCGTTTCGTCGAGAAATGGTTGATCGAACCGGGCCGCCTGCAGGATGTCGCGCGCGTGCGCGCGGAAGTGTTCGGATCGCTGGCCCTGACCGGACGCGGCCACGGCACCGACAAGGCGGTGTTGATGGGGCTGGAAGGCCAGTGGCCCAACCAGATCGATCCCGATGTCATCCCCGCCGCGCTCGAACGCATCCGCGGCGAGAAGAAACTCAAGCTGTTCGGCCAGCACGAGATCGCCTTCGACGAGAAGCGCGACCTGGTGATGAACAAGCGGCAGAAATTGCCGTACCACACCAACGGCATGCGCTTCAGCGCGTACGACGCCGCCGACAACGCGATCGCGACGCGCGATTACTACTCGGTCGGTGGCGGGTTCG
>JBBJNO010000141.1:4037-6829 GCA_037720875.1 Luteimonas sp.
CCACCGAACAACCGTATCCGTTCAACAGCGGCGACGCCTTGCTGGCGCAGGCCGCGCGCAGCGGGCTGTCGATCGCGCAGATGATGTTCGCCAATGAACAGGTGTGGCGCAGCGAGGAGGAGATTCGCAGCGGTTTGCGCGAACTGTGGGCCGCGATGCAGAGCTGTGTGGCGCGCGGCATCCGCCAATCCGGCACCCTGCCCGGCGGCCTGCACGTCAAGCGGCGCGCACCGTCGCTGCATGCGGAGTTGTCGGCGCAACCCGAAGCGGCGATGCGCGATCCGCTGACGGTGCTCGACTGGGTGAATCTATATGCGCTCGCCGTCAACGAGGAAAACGCTGCGGGCGGTCGCGTGGTCACGGCGCCGACCAACGGCGCGGCCGGCATTATTCCGGCGGTGCTGCATTACTACGATCGCTTCTGCGCGCCGTCTCAGGGCAGCGGCGCGAACGAACAAGGCGTGTTCGATTTTCTTTTGACCGCGTCGGCGATTGGCATTCTGTACAAGGAGAACGCGTCGATCAGCGGCGCGGAAGTCGGCTGCCAGGGCGAAGTCGGCGTGGCGTGTTCGATGGCGGCCGGCGGGCTGACCGCCGCGCTCGGCGGCAGCATGTCGCAGGTCGAGAACGCCGCCGAGATCGGCATGGAACACAACCTCGGCCTCACCTGCGACCCGATCGGCGGACTGGTGCAGATTCCCTGCATCGAACGCAACGCGATGGGCGCGGTCAAGGCGATCAACGCCTCGCGCATGGCGCTGCGCGGCGACGGCAAGCACAAGGTGTCGCTGGACAAGGTCATCCGCACCATGCGCGATACGGGTCGCGACATGCAGGACAAATACAAGGAAACCAGCCGCGGCGGGCTGGCGGTGAACGTGATCGAGTGTTGAGTTTTTCCTGATCCATCGGGAGAACGTGCCAACAGGACTTGCCCCCGAATACTTGAGCTGCGACACCAGCTCCCGGAGGGAGAAGGAATGCGGAACATGAGCCTCGTTCGCCTGCGCTGGCCGCTGCGTGGTATTCACGTCGGCGGTGCCAGTCTTTCGATGCGTGGCGACAGGGGACTCATTGTGACCTCGTGGTGGAAGACCGTACGCTGGGCCATGGCCGCTGGATGGGCGGTCTGGCTGCTGGCGATCAGTCTTCCGGCGTACGCGCTGGATCCCGACAAGGCCTTCCACCACTACGTGCGCGACACCTGGTCGATCGAGCAGGGCCTGCCACAGATCTCCGCCAACACGATCACCCAGGACCGCCTCGGCTACCTGTGGATTGGCACCCAGGCGGGCATCGCGCGCTTCGATGGGGTGCGCTTCGTCACTTACAACATGGGCAACACGCCGGAGCTTCCCGGGTTATGGACGTCCGCGTTGTTGACCGATCGCCAGGACCGGCTCTGGATCGCCACCTACAAGGGCATGGCGCTGTACGAACAGGGCCGCTTTCACCGAGTACCGGCCGCCGATCCCGCGCATGGGCCGCTCGACGTGCAGGCGCTGGCGCTGGACGCGCGCGGCCAGGTACTGGCCAGCACGCCGCTCGGTGTGTTCCGGGTGCAGGATCGCAAACTGGTGCTGGCGCATGCCCTGCCCGGCCCGGCGCAGGCGTTGCTGGTCGAGGACAGCACGCTGTGGGTCGGCAGCCGCGGCGGCATCTACCGCATTGCCGCCGATGGCGCACCGCAGTTCGAGCCCTTGCCCGACGCCGCCGATGCGAGCGTCGGCCAGCTGTTGCGTGCGCAGGGCCGGTTGTGGGCAGGCAGCAATCGCGGGCTGTTTTTCCGCGAGACCAGCGCCGGCGGCGGCGCCGGTGTCGCCTGGCAGCGTTACGGCGGCGGCGACGCTGCGCAGGGTGACATCGCGCTCGGCAGCGTGCTCGGCACAGCGCCGGTGCAGGCGTTGTACGAGGATCGCGATGACAACTTCTGGGTCGCCACGATCGGTGGCCTGGCGCGATTGCGCGCCGGCGTGGTGCGTGAATTCGTCGCCGACGACGGCCCGACCGCCTTCCGGAGCGTGCGCGCGATCTTCGAGGATCGCGAAGGCAGCCTGTGGCTGGGCAGCCAGTGGGAAGGCATCGCCCGCGTGTGGAACGGCTGGACCCGGCGCTACAGCATCAACGAAGGACTGCACGACAACGTGCTGTGGTCGCTGGCGCGCGGCCCGGATGGACGGCTGTGGGTCGGCACCAACGATGGGTTGGCGGTGTTCGTCGATGGTCGCTTCCAGAAACTGGCGAGCGGATCGGAACTGCCGCATCCCAACGCCTACACGTTGCTGCCGGAACGCGATGTAGTGTGGGTCGGTACCCGGCGCGGCCTGACCCAGTATCGCGACGGACGATTGCAGGTGCCCGTGGGGTTCGACGCGCTGGCCGGGGCGCAGATCAACGGTTTCGTGCGCGCGCGCGACGGCCATTTGTGGATCGCCAGCACCCAGGGCTTGTATCGGTATGACGGCAGCCGGTTGCAGGCCTACGGCACCGCCGAGGGGCTGGCCGATCCGCGCGTGCGCACCATCCACCAGACCCGCGGCGGCCGGCTGCTGGTCGGCACCCAGGTAGGCCTGTATGAAGTCGTCGGCGACCGCGTGCGGCCGCTGGGCGTGGACGCGGGCCTGCCCGCCGATCTCGACGTGACTGCGATCCACGAGCTGCGCGACGGCGCGCTGGTGGTCGGCGCGTTTTCGGAGGAAATGTATCTGTTCGACGGGGGGCGCTGGACACGGTTCGCCCATGCCCAGGGCGTGCCGATGAACTCGCCGTTCTTCATCACCGACGACGGGATG
>JBBJNO010000142.1:0-6770 GCA_037720875.1 Luteimonas sp.
TTGTGGGCAACCGTATCAGCACGGACCAGCGCCCCTAAGCCCCTTTTTATCGCAGGCCGCTCCACTGGTTCGATTTGAGCTGCATGCGCGTGCGCACCGTCAAGCCGCACGCTACCGAGTTGGCGACGGCGTGCAGCTGGAGAAGGTATGGCTTCGCCAGCGCCTTCTGCTCGGAGGGCGCCTCAGTGATGGGTGCGTAGTGGGCTGCGCTCAAGTCTTCGTTGGCGATCAGCGCGAGTTTTAATGCGTGACTCAGGTCGAACGTGTATTGCTGCATGGTCGTCTCCTCGGCATGGTTGGTCTAGGGGAATAGACCGAGGAAGAGCGGAATGCGATAAGCCGACTGGCCTCCCACAAACGTTCCATTACATCCACCTAGTGGGTTTCAACCGAATTTTCCGGATAGCCGATACGTCTGAGCTATGCGCCACGCAGCGCATGATGCTCTTCTTTGGTGGTGCCGCCAGACCCACCGCCGCCTTGACCACCACTGCCGCCTTTCCCGCTATCGCCTCCGACGGAGGAACGTTTCCCGCCGCCGTGGCCAGCAACGCCCGAGGCGCGGCCTGCGGCCACGCCGAACACCGAACGCGCCTCGCGATCCTCGGAATCGGCGACGCCGTGCATACCGACGGCACTGCCCATCCAGCGCATGACGGTGTCCGGGACCCAGTTGATGAGCGAGAACACGGCGTGGAGTACGGTGGTCATGATGACCACGTAAATCACCGAGTAGGCGACCAGCGCGCCGAGGCCGTTGGCGCTGTCATGCATGGCGCCGGAAACCGCCATCATGTAACCGCCGTTGACGAGGTGCGCGATAGGGTTGGCCACCGCGATCGAGCAGATCAGTCCGAACAACATCAGCAGCGGCCGCATGATCATTGAGAGCAGGATGAAGTAGCCGGGGCCGGCGCGGCCTACGGCATCGTCACCGTCCGGATGGATGTGGGCAGCGCCCCAGATCGGCGCCGCGATCATGGCTTCGACGACACTGATCACCCACTTGATGACGCCGGTGATCCAGGCAATGAACGGAATCATCGGAATGTAAAAGGACATCATCGCGCCGGCGGCGAGTAGCGAAATGACGAGAAAGGAAATCAGGAACGTCAACTGTTCAAGGAAACTAGACACACTGAAAAACCCGGCGGTCCCGCCTTGAGACACCATCTCGCCACCGACGGATCCAGCAACACCGTTGGTGAGCGCGTTGGCCCCGGCGATGACCCAAGCGGCATTCATGATCATGTCGCCGATCGACTTGACCTGCGCAACATGCGAGGTGTTTGCGCCGGCCAGATTTTCCGTGATCTTCGAGATGGCATACAAGGCTGGCTCGGACATGCACTTGCGTACGGCTTCCCACGTCGTTGGAATCGGCGTGCAGGCGCCCCAACCACCGCGTTCGGCCTCGTACCCCTGTTGCCCTGACTCGGCCCGTTTGAGCAGGTATTCGTCGGCGACGGCCATGGCGTCCCGATATCCTGCAAGCGTGGCATGGGTTTCCTTCTGATCGATATCGATACTTTTGGAGGTCGGGAACGAGTTGACCGCGAGCTGCACGGCGTCCTGCAGCGAGATGATGTGGTTGTAGTACGTGCCGGCGGTGATGAAGCCGCCGCGTTGCGCATACTGGATGAAGCCATCATTGGAGGCGGTGCCGATGCTGTTGATTGCGCCGCGCGACAGGTCGCGCAGGCGGTTCTCGTAGCGATACGCTGCTTCGGAAATCGCGACGCTCGATGGCTTCTCGCCATTCACGATCGCCTGCGCCACAGGTCGCATCTGCAGGATGATCTCTTCCACAGCTTGGCCGTGCGCCGCATAGACCGACGTCAGGTTGATGTAGCGGGAATTGCCCGCCTCCGAGGCAGCACTTTCTTCCCATTCGAGGGTGCCGCAAACGTCGTTGCGTGTGTAGCCGTCGGAGGTTTCCCACGAATAGCTCGTGGTCTTGAGTTGCACAGGTTTGTAACTGATGCCGAACAGCCCCCCAAGTCCATTGACGTTGGCGGTATCGTCGGTGGGCACCATGACCGACATGGTGCGCGGGATCTTGACCAGGTTCACCCGCTGCGACCGCTCGGACTCGGCGTAGGCCTTGTTCATCGCGGCCATGCAGAGCTCGCTGCGGAAGATGTTGGCCACCATCGGACGGGCATCGGGAATGTTGGGGTGGCCCACCATGCCTCCCTGGTCGACCTGGGCGAGCATGGCATTCCAGCCGACGCTGGCGGCCCCGATTCCCTGGACCGCCATCCACATCACCAAGATCTGCAGCAGGCAGAAACCGCCGGCGATCGGCAGAAGCAGAGCACTACCGACGGCCATGCGAATCGGGATCCACACCGACGACATTTTCCGTCCCAGGAACTCGCCGTCGTGAGCCGTGTTGATGATGCCGGTAATGGTCGTGTAGGCCACGAACAGCAGGCCCAAGGTCACTACGGCCGTGCAGAAGACCGCGAATCCGGCACCGATGACCGTGTCGTTGTTGACCATCTCCGCCGCCGTTGCATTGCCAGCGACATAGTCGACCAGGTTGCCGAAGATCTCGCGTAGCACACCAAGCGACGGGTCATCCGGGGGCGGCCGGAAAAACCGTCCAGGCTCCTGTTGCTGGGCGAAGCCCGTCAGGGGTGCCAGCAATACGGTCAGCAGGAAGGAGAAGGGCAGTCCGTGGGCGCGCATGAAGGGGAACCCCCGGGTTATCGCTGGTGGCTGACGATCTTGCTGTGGCTGGGCATGGTGGGCTGGGTGGCGTCGGACTCGACCGCCGCCAGCTGCCCCATCAGGCGTTGGGAAAGCGCCCCCCAGGACGGAGGGGGGTTGGGCGAGGGGAGGTCGCCCGATTTGGCCAGGGGTGTGGCCACTCCGTCCTGGGGGGGCGCAGGCGGTGCCGCAGCGGGGCGAAGGTGTTTGACGAGCTTCATCATGTTCTTGTTGCCCGTATTGACCGTTTGGCGTTATCTAATGATACTACCAACACCATACAACAACGATAGTCTAGCGAACAGTGCTCGATCTCGATGCCCCCGCCGTACGCCAACACTGGCTAACCGTAGCTCCCGGGCTGGGGCCACTCTTCGAACAAATCGAACGGGTGGAGGACTGGACTGTCGATGATGTGCCGGCGATTGCCGGCCGCATCGTTTTATTCGGGCAGTCCATGAATGCGCCGGGCGCTCCCGGTGCATTGGAAGATGCCGACCCCCTGCAGTTGCTTTACGTCCTCGTGCACATGAGTTCTTCGCGTGCCTTACGCATCATCCAGTGGCTCGACGACCACCACGACGGGCTGGGCGCGCGTCTGGTCGAGTCAATGCTGCATCGTGACGCGGCGGCGGTGTATGCCGGTGTGCCCCACGAGACGCTGGCCCGCACGCTGATCACACGATTGAGCGTGTTCAACAACAAACCCTTTTTTTCGGGGATCTTCGCGCCGCAACGGCTGCGCAGGATCAACCGCGCCATCGAGCGCTATCGACAGGAGAGTGGGGATGCGTAGGTACGCGTGGTACGCAGCATTATTGCTGGCACTGGCAGGACCTGCCGCGGCCATTTCGCCGCAGGAGGCGCAGCGTCTGTGCGATGAAATGACCAAATCCGCGGAGGAAGCCCGCAAGGGCATGATCGAGATCGGCATGCCCAAGCAGGATCCCGGCAAGACGTTCGAGAACGCGACCAAGTCGTGTCTGTCGAACATCGCCAAATACAAGGACATCTTCACGTTCAAGTCGGTGTCTGGTGCTGCGATCCAGCAGTTCATTACCCAGATGGCAACGCAGATGATGGAGTCCTACTGCCAGGCCGCTACCGCCGAATTCGACAGGCTGGTCCAAGACGCAATGTCGCAGGTGAACTCGCAAACCCGGGGCTACGTCACGGTGAGCACCAACGGCACGACCATCAATACCGCCCAAATTCAACAACAGGTCCAGCAAGCAGCGCAGCCCGACCAGAACCCTGGGTTCCTCGGCGGACTGTTGAACTGGTTTAAGGGCGACGACGGCAATGGTGGGAATCCCGGGGAGAAAACGCAGTGAAGCGCACCTACATCGCACTTTCGCTAGTCACCGCGTTATCCATCGGGACCTACTTCGCAACCGCGCCATCGGCCGCCTGCTGCGGTGATGGCGCGATTGCTGCGCAAGGCGCCATCACCGCAGGATCCACAGTCAGCCAGGCGATCGGCACCGCGACGCAGACGATCGTGCAGATGCTCAACCAGATCAACGACACGATTACTAACGGCTTCGGCAAGATGTACGCGGAGCAGTCGAAACAGACGGCATCCGAAAAGGTCATTCAGGAGGGCATGGTCAAGGCGCAGACGCAGATCTACATGGAAGGGCGACGGGCCGACGCCACCATTGCCATGAAACTCTCGCCGCGAGCCTGTTATGAGCTGCAGGCGGCCGGCGCGGTCGGCCAAGCCGAGTCCTCGTACGATGGCACCGTGCAGTCTGTGACCAAAGCCGTTGCCGACCGCACCCTCTACACGCCGAACACGGCGGGCGCGATCGGTGCGATGTATCGCACGCACGCACAAAAATACTGTTCTCCCCAAGATGTGCGTCTGGGTCGCTGCAGCAGCGCGGTTCCGGCCGATTTGCAGAACGCCGACATTCGCGCCGACAACCTGCTTGCACGTGACGTGTATTCGCCACAGCAACAGGACGCCGCTATGTCGTTCGTAAACAACGTCCTCAATCCTATCCCGACACAGATGCTGCCCAAGGGGTGGGAGAAGACAGACGCAGGCAAGGAATTCATCGCCGGGCAGATGGTCGAGCAAGGCCGCAATTCCGTCGCGGCCAACTCCTTCGCTCACATGGTGGCGATGCGCCAGGTGCAGCCAGGGCTTGGCACCGCCGCCGGTCTCGACACGGCCGACATCTCGCTCAAACAACTGATCCGATCGCAAGCCGATGGCCGCTTCCTGTCTCCACAGTGGTACAAGATGATCGGCAGCGTACAGTCGGAACACCAGCTGCTGCGCGAAATGAACAAGCAGATGGCGTTTCAGGTCTGGCTCGATTACCAAACCTACGAGCAGAACGAACGCATGGAAGCGGTACTGGCCACAGACATGTCAATCGCAGCCAAGCGCGACAGCGAAGTGCGCCTGGCCGATGCGCGCAAGGCCGCGGCCCGCGCACGGTAATCGATCATGGGACGTATCCGCGCCATTGTGATTGGAGTGTTCGGCGGCATCGCCCTTGCCGGTGGATTGACATACACCATGAACGTCGGCGCGGTGACGTGCTGCGATCCGTGGGGTGTTCCGGGGGCGAGCGCTTTCATCGCAGCCGGGAATTCGGTGATTGGCACCATCACCAAATCGATGGCGGAATTGAGCAACGCGATCGAGACTGGCGTGCTTGACTCGATGGATAACGGCTTCGGCAAGGCCTACGCAGAAACCACCAAGCAGACGGCTGCCAGTAAGACCATCCACGAGGGAATGGTCAAGGCGCAAACGCAGCTTTACATCGAAGGGCGGCGTGCCGATGCACTCATCGACATGCCAAAGAAAGAAGACTTCGACCAGACGATCGTCAACAGCGCTTTCCTGGCAGAGCAGTCGGGTATCGAGCTTCGCAACCGACTGGACCTTGGCAGCGCAGCGGCGGACAGGACGATATACAGCGCTTACCAAAATCCGGCACTGGCGCGCTATTCGCGCCATGCGCGCTGGTGCACGCCCTTGGGGAAAAAGTTGGGGCTGTGCAACGCGCCGGCCGAGCTCGGACTGGATGACGCCGATGCGAAGTTCCAGACCGTGGTTGGCAAGGAGAACGGGCTGACCTATTCGGATGCCAGGCGCGAAGCGGCGGTCGACTTCGCGATGACCATCGTCGCCTCGGATCTGCGCGCACAGCTGCGCACCGACACGCCGCAGGCACAACAGGCCGATGCACTGGCACTCGCCGATCAGGCCGCCATGTCGCTCGCTGCCAATTCGTTCCTCGACATGGCGGCCGAACGAACCCGCCGGAATCAGGCGCCGCTTGCACGGGATCACAACATCACCACAGGAAGCACACCATGAAATCGACCACACAAGCTGTCGCGCTCGTATTGACTCTCGCGGTACTTACCGCATGCAACCAGCCGTCAGCCGAAGCGCAACAAGCCCCAGCCACGCCGTCCCCGGTCGCGACACCGACGTCGCCGGCGTCCGCCGATGCACAGCCACCTGCCATGACGGACGCGTTGCTTGAATGCCTGGCGTCGGACCGCGCCAAGTGGCTCGCCGGTGCGCTCTCGAAAACGGATCTCGCCCAGATGTGGGGCGACCTGAGTTGGATCCAGGACATCAAGTATCCGGTGCTCCAGAAGCGCTACCAATCCGTATTCGACTTGTCCGCTGGTCAGTACACCGTTGCGGCGCAGCGGTTGTTAGCGGCGATCAATACACAGGCCGGGGCCCAAGCGCCTGAACAGGCGAAAGAGATCGATGGCTTCATGCGCCAACAGTACGCCGCGGACGTGTCTGCTGATTCGGATGCGTTCGATGCGGAGCTGATGGCGGCGCTCGCCGAATCAGCGGCGCAGCTCAAGGAAGCACGGCCGCTGGTGCAGCAAGTAAGCGAGCCGTGGCGGCTCTATGCGGATCTCGCTGTCGAGGGTGTGGTGTACAGCGATGCGTTTGCCAAGGCGTGCGCGGTGCGTGCGCTACAAGGGGCGTCGGAGCAGGACCGTGTGGCGGTCGATCGCGCCGTGGCGAAGGTGCAGTCGCTCATGCCGACGCCGGCGGAGTA
>JBBJNO010000143.1:0-6147 GCA_037720875.1 Luteimonas sp.
AGGTCTTCGTGATCTGCAAGAGCAACCCGCGTTTCAAGGCCCGCCAGCGCTGAGCGCAGGCTTGCCGGATGCGACACGAAGGCCGCCATGTGCGGCCTTCGTGCTTTCTGGCCTGTCGCTTTGTGGCGCGCAGGCTCTGCGGTGCCATCCTCTGCGGTGCCATCGGTTTCGCGGCGCAAGGCCCGCTTCCACATCACCCGATCTGAATACAATCGACATCTCATCACGAGGAGTCACCGCCATGATCCGTCGCTTAAGCGCTGTCAACGTCCGTGCAGTCCCCGTCCTGGCCCTGCTCGCCTTTGCCGGCGCCGCATCGGCCGAAACCCTCCTGATCGAACGCGTGCAGGAAGAACCGCGTGCCGCCATGCCCACGCGCGGCATGAACATGGGCCAGGTCCAAGCCCGCTACGGCGCGCCGACCAGCCGCCTGGATCCGCGCGGCGGCCAGAAACGGCAATGGCCGACGATCAATCGCTGGGTGTATCCCG
Source organism: Luteimonas sp. (assembly GCA_037720875.1). Classification (GTDB taxonomy): domain Bacteria; phylum Pseudomonadota; class Gammaproteobacteria; order Xanthomonadales; family Xanthomonadaceae; genus JALYOU01. The sequence goes on from JBBJNO010000143.1 coordinate 492, forward strand.
GGTTCACCGTGTACTTCGAGAAAAGCAAGGTGATCGATGTCGTTGCCAACAAGTCCGATGCCAACGAGATCGGCCCCAAGCCCGCCATCCGCTGATGCAATGACGACATCTGTGTTGCGCGCTTCCGCATTGCGCTTGCCCGCGGAGTGGGAACCCCAGTCCGCGGTCTTGATCGCGTGGCCGCATGGCGCAACCGACTGGGCCGACCGGCTCGGCGAGGTCGAAGAGACCTACATCGCCCTGGTTGCCGCGATCACGCGTTACCAGCGCGTCGTGATCTGCGTGGCCGATGTCGATCTTCAGATCTATGCCGAGGCGCGCCTGCGGTCGGCGCGCATCGATCTTTCACGCGTGCAGTTTGTTGAAGTGGACTATGACGACACCTGGTTGCGCGATTCCGGACCAATCACGTTGCAGGGAACGGAAGGTTTCCGGTTGCTCGATTTCCGTTTCACCGGCTGGGGCGGCAAGTTCGAGGCAAGCCGCGATGACCGGTTGATCCAGTCACTGCAATCGCAGCATTTGTTCATCAAAGCGTCTTCGAAGCAGATCGACTTTGCGCTGGAAGGTGGCGCGATCGAAACCGATGGCGCCGGCACGTTGCTGACCACGTGGCGATGTCTGCACGAACGTCATCCGCAAACCAGTCGTGATGAGCTCGGCACGAAACTGTCGGACTGGCTGGTGCAGGATCGCGTGCTGTGGCTCAACCACGGCTATCTGCAAGGCGACGACACCGACGCGCACATCGACACCCTCGCCCGCTTCGCGCCCGGCAATGCCATCGTGTTCCAGGCTTGCGACGACCCGGCGGACTCGCATTACGCGGAACTCAAAGCGATGGCGGGCGAGATCGCCGCCTTGCGCACACGTGATGGAAAACCCTATCGGCTGTTCCCGTTGCCGTGGGCGAAACCCATCCTGGATGGGGAGCGCAGGCTTGCCGCGAGTTACGCCAATTTCCTGGTCATCAATGGCGCGGTGCTGGTGCCTGCGTATGGCGATGAGGCCGATGCCGCCGCAGTCGCCGTAGTCGAACAAGCATTCCCGGGTCGCGACATCGTGCCGGTTCCGTGCCGTCCGCTGATCTGGCAAAACGGCAGCCTGCATTGCCTCACCATGCAACTGCCGCACGGAATCGTGTAGGGCGGGTCTCGACCCGCCAAGTTGTTGACTCGATGGCGGGTTGGATCCAGCGAACCGTTGACTGCGATGACTGTTCGAGATCTCGCCAACAGCCACGGGTCAAGACCCCGCCCCCGGATCAAGTCCGGGGCAGGCTCTACAATCGTTCGGCCAAATCGAAGCTGATGGATCATGAAGAAAACCAGCCTGCCCGTCGCACTGATCCAGGAACGCAATCACGGCGACGCCGACAGCAATCTTGCTGTGATCGAGCAACGCGTCGCCGAAGCGGCGAAACGCGGCGCGAAGCTGGTGTTGCTGCAGGAGCTGCACAACGGCGCTTACTTCTGCCAGCACGAATCGGTGGATGAATTCGACCTGGCCGAACCCATCCCAGGGCCCAGTACCGAACGTCTCGCAAATCTTGCAAAACAACATGGCGTGGTGCTGGTAAGTTCGCTGTTCGAGCGCCGCGCGGCTGGGCTGTACCACAACACAGCAGTCGTGTTCGACAGTGATGGCTCCACCGCCGGCAAGTATCGGAAGATGCATATCCCGGACGATCCCGGTTTTTATGAAAAGTTCTACTTCACACCCGGCGACCTCGGTTTTACGCCAATCGACACGTCGGTCGGACGCCTCGGCGTGCTGGTGTGCTGGGACCAGTGGTATCCCGAGGCCGCGCGCTTGATGGCGTTGGCCGGCGCCGAACTGTTGTTGTACCCGACCGCGATTGGTTGGGATCCCAACGACGACCAGGCCGAGAAGGATCGTCAACGTAATGCGTGGATCCTGAGCCATCGCGGGCACGCGGTTGCCAATGGGTTGCCGGTGTTGAGTTGTAATCGCGTCGGCCACGAGCAATCGCCGCTGGATGCATCGGGCATCGATTTCTGGGGCAACACGCACGTAGTCGGCCCGCAAGGCGAATTCCTTGCCGAAGCCGGGAGCGAACCCGAAATACTGATGTGCGACATCGACCTGCAACGCAGCGAACAGGTGCGCCGTATCTGGCCGTTCCTGCGTGACCGCCGGATCGATGCCTATGGCGACCTGCTTAAACGCTATCGCGACTGACCTGTCGCCGCGTCTGGCCGGTAGACTCCCGGCAGAACGAACCAGAGCATCCGAATGATCGAAGATTCCGCTGTGCCGGCACGCGATGAACATGCGCAACTTCCTTTCAGCGGCCAGCCGCATGCCATCGTCGAGCGCGACGGCGTGCGCTACACGCTGCTGGGCACGGCGCACGTATCGAAGGCCAGCGTGGACGCGGTGCGCGGGGCGATCGCCAGCGGTGCGTTCGACGCGGTGGCGGTGGAACTCGACCCGCAACGCCTCCAATCGATGACCGATCCGGATGCGTTGGCCAAGCTCGACCTGGTCAAGGTGTTGCGCGAAGGCAAGACCGCGTTGTTTGCTGTGAACCTCGGCCTGGCCGCATACCAGCGCCGCCTTGCCGAGCAACTGGGCATCGAACCGGGCGCCGAGTTGAAAGCCGCGGCGCTCGACGCGAAAGCGCTTGGATTGCCGATGCACCTGATCGATCGCGACGTCGGTCTCACGTTCAAACGCGCCTTGAACAGCCTCGGCTTCTGGGGCCGCGCCAAGTTGAGCGCAGGATTGTTTGCCGGCCTGTTTGCCGATGACGAAGTCGGCGAAGCGGACATCGAAAAACTCAAGCAGGGCGACATGCTGGAAGCCAGCTTCAGCGAGTTCGCCGAGCAGACGCCGGAACTCTACGAAGCGATCATCACCGAGCGCGATCGCTACATGGCGGCGAAATTGCGGGAGACATCGGGCCAGGCCCGCGAAGTGCTGGCCGTCGTGGGCGCGGGACACCTGCAAGGGCTGGCGAAGCATCTGCGTGACGAGACACGTGCGCCGCAGTCGATCCGCGAGGAACTGGATGCGACGCCCGAAAAATCTTCGATCCCGTGGTTCACGATCGTGCTCGCCGTGTTCGTCATCGGGGGATTTGGTTGGGGGTTCTGGCACGGCGGCGTCGATGTCGGCGCGGACTTGATGTTGTATTGGGTGCTGCTGACGGGCGGCCTCGGCGCACTGGGTTGCCTGATCGCGGGCGGGCATCCGTTGAGCATCGTCGCCGCGTTCATTGCATCGCCGTTGACCCCGCTGCATCCGGCGCTGGCGTCGGGCACGGTCAGCGCGCTGGTCGAGGCGTGGGTGCGCAAGCCTACCTATGCTGATTTCATGGCGCTGCGTGATGACGTGCAGACGGTAAAGGGCTGGTGGCGCAATCGCGTCGCGCGCGTCTTGCTGAATTTTTTCCTGACCAGCCTGGGCACCGCGATCGGGGTGTGGATGGGTGGCGCGAGGATGCTTGGGAAATTGTTCGCCTGATTCCCTAGCCCGTAGCTGCGAATTTATTCGCAAGCTTCTGATCCCTGCGCTGTAGAGCGGAGCTTGCTCCGCTGCTCTAGATCTAAAAAAACCACCTGGAACCTACCTCAAATTAGAAGCAACGAACTTCTTTACTCGTCATTCCCGCCTTCGCGGGAATGACGATTGCAAATCTATGAGTTCCGATATTGACATAGGTTCAAAAAACCAGATCTAAAAAACCAGATCTAAAAAACCAAATCTAAAAAAAACAAGGGCAGGGGAGCAAGCGCCGCTCTACAAAAGCATGTTATTCCGCCTTGATCGCTTCGATGGCAGCCGGTGACGGGCCTTCGTGATGACCGCGTGCGCGCTTCAGCAGCCGCCCAGTGCCGGTACGCATATCGTCCAGGATCGCGTAGATCGTCGGCAGGAACAGCAGGCTGACGATGGTGGAAAACGCCAGCCCGCCGGCAATCGCGCGCGCCATCGGGTAATACGGTGGCATCTCGCTGCTGGTCTTGGTCGACAGAGCGATCGGCACCATCGCCAGGATCGCGGTGCCCATCGTCATCAGGATCGGGCGCAGGCGTTCACGGCTGCCTTCCACCAGTGCATCGGTGCGCGACAGGCCGCGGCGGCGCAAATTGTTGATGTGCTCGATCATCACGATGCCGTTGTTCACCACCACCCCCATCAGCACCAGGATGCCGATGAACGCCATGATGTTGAACTCGGTGCCGGTCAGCCAGAACAGCCAGAACACGCCGAATACCGAAAACAGCACGCCGCTCATGATCGCCGACGGGAACAGCAGCGACTCGAATACCGCCGCCATCACCACGTAGATCATCACCAGGGCGATGGCGAGATTGAACAGCATCTGCTGCATCGCTTCGTCGTCGTCCTCGAAGGCGCTGCCATCGAAGGAATAGCTGTAACCGGTCGGAAATGAAATTCCCTTGAGCGCGGCTTCCATCGCCTTGCGCGCTTCGGGCATCGTCACCTTGTCGGCCAGGCTGGCCTGGATGGTGAGCGTGGTCTGGCGATTGATGCGCTGCACCTGTGTAGAGGCGGGCTGGATCGACACATCCACCATGCTCAGCAACGGCACGCTGCGTCCGTCGGGCGCGCGCACGGTCAGTGACGCCATGTCCTGCATCCGGAAATCTTCTGCGCCGGCAAACCGCGCCCACACCGGCACCTCGGTTTCGCCGCGGCGGAACTCGCGCAACGGCGAGCCGCGCAAGGCCAGCCCGATGAAGCTGGCAACCTGCTGCGAACTGAAACCGAACGCCGCCGCACGTTCGCGATCCACGCGCACGGTCAGTTCGCTGTTCTCGTCGCCTGCATTGACGCGCACGTCGCGCAACTCCTTGCGCTTGGCCAGGATCGGGACGACATCGCCTGCGAGTTCCGCCAGCGCATCGGTCGAATCGCCGACCAGCTGGAACTCCACTTTCTCGCCCGTCCCGCCGCCGCCCTGGTCCTCCTGATTGCCGAGCGTCATCTTGGCGCGTGCGGATTTGGGCATCTCCTTGCGGATCATTTCCAGCAGCGGCGCGGTTTCGCCCGGCTTGTCGGTATCGAACTTGATGCGGGTGTTGCCGCCCTGTTCCTCGCTGTACCACGTGTACAACTGGACGATGTGGAAGCGTTCGCGGTTGGTGTTGAGGAAGGCCTCCATCTTGTTGGCCTCCACCAGCATCTGCTCCTTGGTATAGCTGCCCTGCCAGTCGTAATTGAGCCGCACCTCGTCGCCGTCATCGCCTCCAAACATGTTTTTCTTGGTCAGCACCATCGGCACGATGCTGACCGCGATGATCAACAGGATGCCCAGCACGCTCTTGCCGCGATGCTCCAGCGTCCAGCGCAGGAAACTTGCATAGCGTCTTTGCATGCGCGGAATCAGGCCTGTTTCGCTGCGCACGGCCGACGGGGTTTTCATGCGCGCCGACAGCATCGGGATCAGGCTGACCGCGACCAGCCACGACGACAGCAGCGACACCGAGATGGTGATCGCGATCTGGGTCATGAAGATGCTGATCCGGTTGGTTTCGCCGAACAGGTTGGGCAGGAACACGATGCAATGGCACAAGGTGCCCGCCGACAGCGCGATGGCGACATGGCGGGTGCCCATGATCGAGGCCAGGCGCGGCTGGTCCGGCATCTTCTCGCGTTCCTGGTA
>JBBJNO010000143.1:6157-6754 GCA_037720875.1 Luteimonas sp.
GCGTTGTCCACCAGCATGCCGATGGCCAGCAGCAGCCCCATCATCGACAGGATGTTGAGCGTGACGCCGGCGAAGTACATGAAACCCAGCGTCATCACGAAGCAGATTGGAATGGCCAGCGTCACCATCAACGTCGACGGCCAGTGCCGCAGAAAGAAGAACAGCACCGTCACCGACAGCAGCAGTCCGATCGCGCCCGCCTCCGCCAGCGTCACCAGCGACGTGGTGACATCCTCGCCCTGGTTGTCGATGACCTTGACCTGGATATCGCTGAGGGCCGGCTGCTTGCGGATCGCATCGACTTCGTCGAGCACGTTTTGCGAGACCTCGACCAGGTTGGCGTCGCGCTCCTTGAACACGTCCAGTCCCACCGCGGGCTTGCCTTCCAGCAGGCGTCCGTAATTCATCCGTGCGGGCTTGAGCCGGATATCGGCGATGTCGCCGAGGCGCACGCCGTTGCCGCCAATCACCAGGTCGCGCAACTGCTGCAGGTCGGTCAGCTCACCGACCGGCTGGACGCGCAATCGCCGACCGCCATCCTCGATCTGTCCGGCGGACACGGAAAAATTGACCGCCCGCAGGCGCGTGACCAGTTCA
>JBBJNO010000144.1:0-6735 GCA_037720875.1 Luteimonas sp.
AGTTTCCTCTGGGTGGCCGGCATCCGCGGCATCTATCGGGTGCCGCTGGCCGACCTGCGTAACTACAGCCGTGGCCGGCGCAAGCAGGTGCGCGGCGAGATGCTGCTCAACGAACGCGGCGATCGCCGCAGCGGGCAAAAGGGCTTCTGCTGCAACGGCGCAGGACTGGCCAAGGGGTTCATCGAACAAGGCCGCCTGTGGTTGCCGACCCGCAACGGCGTGGTGGTGCTGGACACGCAGGGCATCGTGCGCAATCGCGTGCCGCCGACGCTGGTGATCGAGCGCGTGCGCAGCGGCGGCGACTGGCGCGCCGCCAGCAGCATCGCCGGTACCACGCTTGCGGCCGGCCAGCGGGACCTCGATTTCGAATTCACCGCGCTCAGCTTCCAGCAGCCGGACAGCATCGGCCTGCGCTACCGGCTGCGCGGTTACGACACGCAATGGCGCGAACTCGAAGACGTCTCGCGGCGCGGCGTCAACTACACCAACCTGCCGCCGGGGCCGTATGTCTTCGAGATCCAGGGCAGCAACAACGCGGACGTCTGGCAACGCACGCCGGCGCAGTTGTCCTTCACGGTGCGTCCGTACTTCCATGAGACCTCGTTGTTCTACGCGCTGCTGGGCTTGCTGCTGGCGACCGCGTTGTTCGTCGGTTACCGGCTGCAGCAGCACCGCCACGTGCGACAGCGCGAAGTGCTCGAGGACTTGGTGCAGCAGCGCACGGCGGCGCTGGAAGTCGCCAACCGGCGGCTGGAGGACGCCAGCCAGACCGATCCGCTCACCGGGCTGCGCAACCGCCGCTATCTGGCCAACCAGATTCCGGCCGACATTGCCTTCTATGGCCGCGACCTCGGCCATCCCGGCGAAGACGGCAACGTGCTGGTGTTCGCGCTGATCGACATCGACCATTTCAAGGCCATCAACGACACCTACGGCCACAAGGTCGGCGATCAGGTGCTGCAGCAGTTCGCGCAGGTGCTGGGCCGGCTGGTGCGCAGCGGCGACTACATCGTGCGCTGGGGCGGCGAGGAGTTCCTGTTGCTGTTCCGGCCGATGCCGGGACGACACCTGGGCATGATCGGCGCGCGCATCCAGCAGGCCGTATCCACGCATGCCTTCCATGTCGGCACCAGCCAGCCGCTACAAATGACCTGCTCGACCGGCTTCGCGGAATACCCGTTGTTCATCGATGGCCGCCTGCCGCTGGGCTGGGAAGCAACGGTTGAGTTGGCCGACCTGGCGCTGTATTACGTCAAGCAACACGGCCGCGACGGCTGGGCCGCCTTCCGCCCGAACGAACGCACCGATCCGGGCAGCGTGCTGCGTGACCTGCAAGACGACAGCGAGCGCATGATCCGCGAAGGCAGGATCGTGCTGCTCGGCTCCGTAACGTCACCGATGGATTGATGGATTGAAGATGCCGCCCAGCAGCCGTCGAACCGTTGCATCCGAGGCGAATGGACCGGGCCGGCCTGCGGGAGTGGACGGCATCCCGCGACGGACACTGCGTTGGCTGTCGCTGGGCGGGCTGTACCTGGCGGGCTGCCTGTTTGCCGATGCATTCATCCGCGACAGCAGCGGAGTCACCTTGTTCTGGCCAGCCGCGGGCGTGGCGATGGCGGCCACCATGCGTTACGGGTTGCGCGCGGTGTGGGTAGTGCCGCCGGCATTGCTGCTGTTCCACCTGCTGTCGCCCGTGCCGAGCGCATTCCTGCCGTTTTCGCTGCTGGCCAACACCCTGGGTGCGTTGGCCGGCGGCTGGGTGGCGCAGCTGGTCGTGCGTGATGAAGCCGCGCGTGATGAACCCTTGAGCTTGCGCAACACGTTGGCGCTGCTGCGCGGCGGCGTGGTGCTGGCGTTGGTCAGTGCCGTGATCGGGGTCGTCGGGCTGCACTACAGCGGCATGGCGCCGCGCGCGGAGTGGCCGCTGGCCTTGGTGCGTTGGGCGCTGGGCGATTTCGTCGGCGTGGTCGCGGTGGCTCCCGCACTGCTGATGGCGACCACGCCGCGCAGGCACGACACGTCCCCCGCACTGCCAGGCCTGGCGCAGGAACCCGAACGCCTCGGCTGGCTGGTGCTGGTTGCGGCCAGTTTCCTGCTGGTGGCCTGGGGCGCGAGTTTCGACAGCCGCTACACGCTCGGCTTGGCGGTGCTGCCGCTGGGGCTGCTGGTGTGGTCGGCGCTGCGTTTTCCACCGCTGTGGACGTCGGCGGCCAGTCTGGCCACGATCCTGCTGATCGGGATACTCGCCAGCTTCGGTCTCGCCGGCTTCGTCGCGCCAAAGAACGTGCTCGACAGCGCGTCGCTGCTCGCCTTCCTGTGCATGCTCACGCTGTTGCCGCTGTTGTTGGCGATCACCGTGCAGGAACGACGCCACGCCACCGAACACCTGCTGCAGCGCGCGACCACCGACGTGCTCAGTGGCCTGCCCAATCGCCAGGCGTTCGAGGCCGAGGTGCGCAAACAGCTGGCGTGGCCGGAACCGCCGCCGCGGGCACTGGCCTACCTCGACCTGGATCACCTGAAACTGATCAACGACACCGCCAGTCATGCCGCCGGTGATGCCTACATCCACGGCGTCGCCGGCCTGCTGCGCGCCACTTTGCCGACGGACGACCTCGTGGCACACCTGGGCGGCGACGAGTTCGGCGTGTTGCTGCAGAACTGCGCGCCGGCGGTCGCCGAGGATCGCGCGCGCAACCTGTTGCGCGCACTCGCCAGCTATCGATGCGAATGGCATGGCGACGTGCTCGCCACCACGGGCAGCATCGGCCTGGTGCCGTTCCACGATGCCAACCTCGACTACGCCGGCCTGCTGTCGCAAGCCGATGCCGCCTGCTTCACCGCCAAGGAACTCGGCGGCAACCGCGTTTGCCTGGCGGCGATGCACGGTGGCGAATCGCTCGACCGCACCCAGGCCATGCACTGGGCAGTGCGCTTGCGCGAAGCCGTGCGCCGGCACGACCTCGACCTGTATTGCCAGACCATCCAGCCGCTGCATGAGCAAGCACATGAGTCTGGCACCCGCGAACGCAACGGCCGCCATTTCGAGATCCTGCTGCGGGTGCGTGACCCGGCCACCGGCGAGCTGTTGCTGCCCGCTCCGTTCCTGTCGGCCGCCGAGCGCTTCGGCATGAGCGTGTCGATCGATCGCGCGGTGGTCGGCATCGCGCTGGACTGGCTGGAAGCCCACCCCGATGCCACGGGCAACATCGCCACCTGCTGCATCAACCTGTCGGCCGGGGCGCTGGTCGACGAGGATTTCATCGCCTTCCTCACCGAACGCCTGCACCACAGTTCGTTCGCGTGCGAAAAATTGTGCCTGGAGATCACCGAGACCAGCGCGGTGCGCGACCTGGCACGCGCGCAACGCTTCATCGGGCAGATGCGCGACCTCGGCTGCCGCTTCGCGCTCGACGACTTCGGCACCGGTTTCTGCTCTTTCAGCCACCTGCACACGCTGGATGTCGATTACTTCAAGATCGACGGCAGTTTCATCAAGGAACTGCGCACCTCGGCGCTGTCGGTGCCGATCGTGCGCGCGATCAACGACATCGCCCACGTGCTCGACAAGCGCACCATCGCCGAGCACACCGAAAGCGAGGAACTGATCGATGCCCTCGCCCAGCTCGGGGTCGATTTCGCGCAGGGGTATGCGGTGCACCGGCCGGAACCGATTGGCGATTATTTCGCCAGGCCCACTTCGTTGTAGGGTGGGTCTCGACCCACCGCTTCCTTCTCCTTCGGGAGAAGGAAAAGCGCATTCAACCTTTCGCAATCCGCAACACATCGTCCAGCAATGCCGCGGCCGTGACCTCCGCGCCCGCACCGGGGCCCTGGATCACCAACGGCTGCTCGCGATACCGGCAGCTGGTGATTGCAACCCGATTGTCGGTACCACTGCCGCCGCACAACGGATGATCCGCGGGCAACGCGCACAAACCGACGCTGGCGCCGTTGGCGTCGAAGCGGCCGACGAAGCGCAATGTCGCGTCGTCCCGGTAAGCCTGCTTGTAACGCTCGCGCAGTGTCGTGTCGAATGCGACGAGCTGCGCATCGACATTGTCGAGCGACGCATCGGCAAGCGATCGCGGCACCAGTGAATCGACCACAACGTCGTCAGCGTCCAGCGCAACGCCCGCAGCGCGCGCCAGGATCAACAGCTTGCGACGCACGTCCTCGCCGCTGAGGTCGATGCGCGGATCGGGTTCGGTGTAACCCGCTTCGCGCGCCTCGCGCACGAAGCGTGAAAACGGACGCATGCCGTCGTAATGATTGAACAGCCATGCCAGCGACCCCGACAGCACCCCTTCGACCGCATGGATGCGATCACCGCCGCACACCAGTTCGCGCAGGCTGCGCAACAGCGGCAAACCCGCGCCGACCGTGGCGCTGCGGACAAGGCCATCGGGAAGTGCGGGGATGCGTCGACGTCGAACCGCATCGTGGCGATGCGGCGCAACCATCTTCGCGGCGGACTCCGGGTCCCCGCAGGAATTGGCACCACGCCGGAACTCGCGCTCCGTCAGGTTGCCCCGGCGTCTAAGGGCCTGTCCCTCAGCCGGTCTCGATGGATGGACGGAGATTGCCAGTGCTTTTTTGCAGATGTCAATCGCTTCATGCGAATGAAGAGATATATTTCTTGTGGCCACATCTGAGGCCCATATTCATCACGCATACTGATGTGATGAGCAACCCTGCCGCCATGTGCAAACCTTTACTGATCGCGCTGTCGTGCCTGGCGCTGCTGGCCGGATGCGCGACCGCACCCTCGCCGCGCGACCCCGAGTCGCCGGTCGCGGTCGCGCCGCAAGGCATCAGCAATACCGTGGTCGTCACCGAGAGCTACGTCAGCGAAGCCGACGCCACCGACGAACTCGATTCGCTCGCGATCTGGCCCAACGAACACGGCGGTGCATGGATCATCGGCACCGCGAAAGCAACGCATCGACTGGTGGTGTTCGATGCCGACAGCGGCGAGCGCCTGCGCGAGGTTGGGCGCAAGGGATCGGCATCGGGAGAATTCAACCGACCTAACGGCGTCGCGGTGTTCGCCGACGTCCTGTTCGTGGTCGAACGCGACAACCATCGCGTGCAGATGCTGTCGTTGCCGACCTTCGCGTCGCTGGGCAGCTTCGGCGAGGCCGAACTGCGCAGTCCCTACGGCCTGTGGTTGCACGAAGTCGCACCGGGCGTGCTTGAAACCTACGTGACCGACAGTTTCATGGAGGGCGCCAAATTCGATGTCGTCCCCCCTCTCGCGCAACTCGACCAGCGCGTGCGTCGTTACCGCGTGCAACTCGATGATGATGCCAAGCCGTCGGTGGCATCGCTCGGCAGTTTTGGCGAGACCGCGCCGGAGGCCGCGTTGCGCATGGTGGAATCGATCGGCGGCGATCCGGCCAACGATCGCCTGTTGATCGCCGAAGAAGACACACGCGTCGGAACGACGCTGCGCGAGTACGACCTGGCGGGACGCTATCGGCAACGCAGCCTGCCGACTGCCCTGTTCCACGGTGAGGCCGAAGGTGTCGTGCTGTGGAGTTGTTCAGTGGACGAGGGTTACTGGATTGCCGCGGACCAGACCAATCCGCTGACGACCTTCCATGTGTTCGATCGGGCGAAGCTGGCGTACCGCGGCAGCTTTACCGGAGGCACGACCATGCATACCGACGGCATTGCCTTGCATGCGGCCACCACGCCGCGCTTCCCGCACGGCGCGCTGTTCGCCGTACATGACGACAAGGCGGTGACGGCGTTCGACCTGCGCGAGATCGCGCGCGCGCTGAAGCTCACGGGCGATTGCGTTCACTGAACATGCAAGCCCGTCTCGCCGCAGCCGCGCTGTTGCTTGGATGCGCCTGTGTCGCCAGCCCGGTGGCCGGGGCGGACACGATCTACCGGTGGACGGACCGCAACGGCATCGTGCATTACGGCGATCATGTCCCCGATGCGCCGGCCAGCCGCGTCGTACGCATTCCGGTCAGGGCCGAACCCGAAGCGATGGTGCGCCTGCGCATCGAAGGCAATGATGGCCAGTACCGCGCATGGGCCGACAATGCGCTCGCCGGGCCGATCGAGGTGATGCTGCACTTCAAGCAAAACGACAATGTGTTGACCCAGCCGGCCCTGCCCGCCCGCGCACTGGTGCGTGCCAACGCCAGCAGCCTGGTGGCCAATCTGTCCATCGTCGATGGCCGGCGCGCGGGTAGTTTCGATCTGTGGATGGAAGGAATTCCGGGTGATCCCAACGCAAAGCCAACCGCGTTCGAATACCTCGTGCCGTTGCAGCAAGGTGGCGTTCGCATCAACCAGGGCTTCGGCGGCCGTTTCAGCCATCACGATGCACAGAATCGGCATGCGCTGGATTTTGCTGCCGAATCGGGCACCCCGGTGCTGGCCGCGCGTGGCGGCGTGGTGATGCAGGTGGCGTCGGATTTCGACAAGGCCGGCCTCAATCGCGAAAAGTACGGCGGCCGCGCCAACTTCGTCCGCATCCTGCACGACGACGGGACGATGGCGCTGTACGCGCATCTGCAGGAAAGCGGCGTGCATGTGCGCCTGGGCCAACGTGTTCGACAGGGGCAGCGCATCGGCCTGTCCGGCAACACCGGCTTCACCAGCGGCCCGCATCTGCACTTCGTGGTGCAGGTCAACCGCGGCATGCGGCTGGAGTCGATTCCAATCCGCATGCGCGGCCCGCAGGGGCTACTTCCGTTTTGATCTGTGCGTTAT
>JBBJNO010000145.1:0-6716 GCA_037720875.1 Luteimonas sp.
AAACGCGGTGAAGATTTTCGTACTCAGCCAGCGGAACCCAATATCCACTTCCGGGTAATCGCCCACGGGCTCATGACATTCGCGGAAACGCGGATCGGTCGGACGCAGTGGCTCAGTACACTGCGGGCCTGGCTTGAACTCGTAACTGGTCGCGTAGCTCACCGGCCACAGGTCGAAGATCGGCAGCGTCTCCGAAATCTTGGCCAGGGAATATTCCAGCCCAGAGAACACCGGCAACTTGTCGCGTCGCGCGACGACCCATGAATTGTCCGGCGCGATGTCGCGGCGGATGCTGGCGGCCAGCGCCTGGGCAAAGACCGGGTCGTCGATGACGATTGCGTTCTCGGTGTTGTAGCGGTCGCCGCGCGGGTCGAAGTTGTGCGTGCCGACCACGCCGATGCGCTCGTCGATGACCATCGACTTGGCGTGCATGCCGATGCGCACCCCGGCGCGCTTGAGCGGCACCGGGTCGTTGGCGTTGCGGCCGAAATAGCGGCTGGCGAAATATTCGCGCTGGAACGAGTTGTCGCGTTGCGCGCGCGCTGTCGACCGGTGTTGCGGGCGCAGCGGCGTCGGCGCCGGCTCGTAGAACGTCAATGGCGCAACCGATGCCGGCAAGTCGGCGCCGGTGGCGGTGAGATCGACGGGCGCGGCCTTCGGATAGGGTTTGTATTCGTAGATCTCGAAGCCGAAATCGCGCAGGTAACGCCGCTTGTATTTGTGCGCCAGCGCATAGGTCATGAATGAATCGGTCGAGGCCAGGCTGTTGGTCGAGACCACCACGCGCGGCGGCGTCGCCCTGTCCTGAAGGTCGCGGAACAACTGCTGCGCCGGTCGCGACAACACCAGGTACGGCGTCTGCAGCAGCACTTCGCGCTGCGCCGATTCGATCAAGCCGCGCAGCACCGGCGTCGATGGCGCCGCCGCGCGCGCCGCCGCGCGCTCGCGGCGATGTTTTTGCGGCAGGTCGGCAATGAAGATCGCGCGACCCACCGGCAATGCCGGCGCCACCAGCCGGTCCGAGACCAGCGCCGTGTCATCGGCATCGCGCCGCATCGCCTCGGCGCGCTGTGGTTGCTCGTATTCGGTGGCCGGCAGCGATGGCACGCCCTTGCGTAACAGCCGCCTGCCGACATCGCCCAGCGTTTCCACCGGACGGCTGCGTTGCGACGTCCAGAACGCCTCGAAATTCCCCGCCATCTCGCGCGCCACCGGGCCGGCCACCAGCAGGTCGCGGTCGCGGAAGTTGAACTCGGGATCCCAGTCGTAATAGTCGTTCTGGTAATTGCGGCCGCCGACGATGCCGATGTCGTCGTCGACCAGCAGCAGTTTGCTGTGCATGCGCCGGTTGAGCTGGCGGAAGCAGCACGCGGCGGCGAGCAGGTATTGCGGATAGCTGAGCCTGGCGCGATTGAGCACCGGGTTGTAGATGCGGATCGATAAATTGGCATGCGCGCCGGCCAGTGCGGCGAGCGTGTCGACATCCTTCAACGCCGACAGCTGGTCGATCAGCACGCGCACCTGCACGCCACGCCGCGCCGCCTTCAGCAACTCATCGAGCACCAGCCGTCCCGCGTCGTCTTCGTCGAAGATGTAGGTTTGCAGCTCGATGCTTTCGCGTGCGCTGCGCAGCAGGTTGATACGCGCGAGCAAGGCGTCGGTGCCTGCGTCGAGGATCAACGCGTAGTGCCGGGGCGCCTGCGGGCCGGATTGCGACAACGCCTGGTCGCCCAACGCGCGCAGCGGCGATGCGGATGCGCAATGGCGGGCGCCTGTGCAATCGACCTGCGTCGAGCGCGCTGCTTCCACGATGGCCGTGGCGCGTGCGCGCTGCGAAGTGGACAGCGTCGCGCACGCGCTGGACAGCAGCACGACCATCACTAGCAGCGCTGCGCGCAACGTCCCGCGGCGGGCGCGCATCACGCCGGCACCGATCACGCCTGCACCGATCACGCCTGCACGGATCACGCCGGCACCGATCACGCCGACGGGCTTCACGCGCCATCCTGCGGGCGCAGCCGCACATTGAGGCTGAACTGCACGCGGTTGTGCAGCAGGTAGTCGTAAGCACCCATCCCGTAATGCTCGCGGCGCACGCTGCCGCGCGCGATCACATCGCAGTCGTGCAACGGCCGTGCGCACGTGGCCGGCGCGATCACGAACACTTCACGGCGGCTGACGCCGCGCAGCGTCAACTGCCCCGCCAGGTCGCCGCCGCTGCGCAGCAGTGCTTCGGGATACGGGTCGGACACGAATTCGATGCGGGGATGCCGCGCCGCATCGAAGAATTTCTCGCCGCGGCTGAACTCGGTGTAGCGGCGGCTGCCAACGATCTCCACCGCGCGCGCATCCAGCTGCAAGTGCACCTGGCGGCGGCCATCGGCCAGCAGCACGACATCGCCGTCGGCACGCGGAAAGCGACCCGCGACGGTCTTGCCCCAGCGCGTCTGCAGGCCGAATTCGAAATGCGAGCGGGTGGTGTCGATCTCGCTTGCCCCGGCCGCGGCGCAGGCCAGCGCCGCGGCGAGGCTGGCGATGACGACCAGGCGCATGTGGCGCACGTCGCGGCTTACGGCCACCAGAACGCGGACAGCGTCGCGATGCCCGGTTCGATATTGGCATCGGCGGGCAAGGTCAGCACCACGATGCCGCCCGGCGGCATGCCGCGGTGGTCGCCCGACTGGCCGCTGTGCATCAGCGCGGCGAGTTGTTCCAGGCCCGGGTTGTGGCCGACCAGCAACAGGCGCTCGGCCTCGCGGTTGGCATCGGCCAACCCGGCGAGGGTGCCGGATGTGCCTTCATAAATGCCATCGTCCAGCCGCTGGTCGACATAACCGACCTTGGCCAGCACTGCCTCCATGGTCTCGCGCGTGCGCCGCGACGGCGAGCACAGCACGCGGTCGGGGATCAGGTTCTGCGCCGCGAGCCACGCGGCCGCGGCTTCCGCTTCAGCGAGCCCCTCGGCGGACAATGACCGGTCGATATCGGCCTGGCCCGGGGTCG
Organism: Luteimonas sp.; assembly: GCA_037720875.1. Taxonomy (GTDB): domain Bacteria; phylum Pseudomonadota; class Gammaproteobacteria; order Xanthomonadales; family Xanthomonadaceae; genus JALYOU01. The sequence goes on from JBBJNO010000145.1 coordinate 3,004, forward strand.
CCTCGTCGGCGTGTGCATGTCGTAACAGGATGAGTTCGCGCATGCAGGAAGCTTAGCCGAGGAAGCTCGTCATGGCGTGAGCTTGTCGATGAACGAATACCGCCGCCGACAAGGCGCTACCACCATCAACATGTGGCGGTGTCATTCGAGACCCTGGGACAACCAGAGTCGCGAAGCGGCTTCGACGTGAGTGAACGTCGGTTCTATGAACCGCCGGGTTCCAGGGAAGCTCTGATCAAGTCCGCAAAGGACGCCAAAGACGCAAAGAACAGCGTCACTACGCACTTTTTTTGCGTCCTTCGCGTCCTTTGCGGACAACACAGTCTTTTATTCAGACCTCCCTAGGTGTCCTGCTACCGCGTCTTGTTCAACCACTTCAACAATGGCTGCCAGTCATCCTGGTGCTCGCGCACTTGCCGCGAGTTGTAGTCGAACAGACTCCTCCCCAGCCCGGTCAGCATCACGTACGCCTGGCTGTCGCGCAGTTGCGCCACCACCGGGATCGACCAGCTGTTGAGCACGTCGAGCGCCTGTTGCGAGGCGTTGGTCCACGGCTTGAGCTTGTTGGCGATCAATGCGACCGGTAGCTGGCCCTTGCGCACGCGCGGGTGCTTGGCGAGGGTGTTGAGGAAGGGGACGGTGGCTTCGATGTCCAGGGCCGAGGGCAGGACCGGGACGATCACCGCGCTGGCCTGGTCCAGGAAACTTTCGAGGTCGCTGGCCATGTGCCCGGCGGCGCCATCGATGACGATGCGCTGGGTGCCGTCGGGGACGGATTTGAGCCAGTTGCGGCGGGTGCCATCGATCGGCAGTACCGCGCTGGTCAGGCCGGCGCGGCGTTGCGCCCAGCGGGTCGATGAACCCTGCGGATCAGCATCCACCAGCACGGTGCGTTGCCCGGCCACCGCGGACTGCGCCGCCAGGTGGGTGGCGATGGTGGTCTTGCCGACCCCGCCCTTGGAACTTGTCACCAAGACAGTCTTCATCTACGGCCTCCAGCGCAAAGAGACCGCAGCTTAGCATCGGCTCCGGGGCGGGACGTCGCGGGCCTTTTGCTATCGTCCGCGCTCCTGGAACCCGGTGTGCGGCAGACAAATGAGTGAATTGCAGGACCTGGTCGCGCTGATCCGCGCCGAGACCCCGCTGATCGTGATCGAGACGCCCGACGAGGCCCGCGTGGTGGAACTGTTCCGGCAGTCCCTGATGCAGGTCTGGCGCGCGCTGTACCGCTGGTCGATCACCGAGGGATTGCGGCGCGTCGATCTGGATCGCGAGGACGCCACCGACACCGCGCCCGATGCGTCCACCACCCTGCACGCGATCCGTGAAGCCGACCAGCGCGGCGTGTATCTATTGCTGGATTTCCATCCCTACCTCGGCTACGCCAGCGCGCAACGGCAGGTGCGCGACATCCTGCAACGCCGCAGCGGCTGCCAGCCGCATGTGCTGGTGCTGGTCGGGACCAAGGTCGAGTTGCCGCCGGAGCTCGAGCCGCTGGCGGTGCGCTTCACGCCGCGGCTGCCCGATGCGAACGCATTGCTGAAACTGGTGCGCGACGAGAGCACCGCCTATGCCACCGAACACGGCGGCAAGCGCGTCGACGCCGACGCCGCCGTGGTCGCACAGATCGTGCGCAACCTGCAGGGGTTGAACGTGGTCGATGCGCGTCGCATCGCGCGCCATCTGATCTTCGCCGACGGCGTGCTGGGTGCGGACGACCTGCCGGCGCTGGCCAAACTCAAGTTCGAGCTGCTCAATCGCAGCGGCCACCTGCACTACGAATACGACACCGCGCGCTTTGCCGATGTCGCCGGCGCCAAACGCGTGAAGCGCTGGGTCGAACAGCGCAAGGCCGCGTTCGTCGAAGGCGCCGCGCCGCCCGGTCTCGACCTGCCCAAGGGCGTGCTGCTGCTGGGTGTGCAGGGCTGCGGCAAGTCGCTGCTTGCGAAAGCCATCGCCGGCGGTTTCGGCGTGCCGCTGCTGCGGCTCGCGGCTCTAAATAAAATTCCGGGCACGCTGTACAACAAGTTCCACGGCGAGACGGAAAAGAACCTGCGCGATGCGCTGGCCTCGGCCGAACAGTTGTCGCCGTGCGTGTTGTGGATCGACGAGATCGAGAAGGGCCTCGCCAGCTCCGGCGACAGCGCCGATGGCGGCGTGTCGCGGCGCGTGCTCGGTTATTTCCTGACCTGGCTGGCCGAGCGCAAGTCGCGCGTATTCCTGGTGGCCACCGCCAACCAGGTGCAGGAACTGCCGCCGGAGCTGCTGCGCAAGGGTCGCTTCGACGAGATCTTCTTCGTCGATCTGCCCGATGCGGCAACGCGCGCGGAGATCCTGCAGATGCATCTTGGCAAACGCAACATCGATGCAACCGGGTTCGACCTGCCCGCGCTGGCGCTGGTGGCGGAAGGATTCTCCGGCGCGGAAATCGAACAGGCCATCGTGGCCGCCGCCTACGCCGCGCATGCGCAACCCGCAACGCTGGGTGAATTCCAGTTGCGCAGCGAACTCAAGCAGGCGCGGCCGTTGTCGGTGCTGATGCGCGAACAAGTGGAGGCCCTGCGGGCATGGGCGAGTGCGCGGACGGTGCCGGCGGATTGATCCGCCGGGCGTCTGCAAACCCATCAGCCGCATCTGACATCGACTACTTCTACGCGTCGCGCCTGGCGGGCGAGCCGGAAGAAGGTATCGAGGATATCCACTTCCATCCGTTCGAGCCGCGCGCGCTGCGGCTGAGTTTGAGCTGGAAATTTTGATGGGCGTAGGGCGGGTCTCGACCCGCCAACGTGCAGTCAGCCTAAACAATGGCGGGTCAAGACCCGCCCTACGCAACGACTTCGCTTGCTTGAGAACCGCCTCGCCGTCATTCCCGCGAAGGCGGAAATAACGGAGCAAAATTTTCGTTGCCTGCCTTCATTCGCATATTCGCAGCCAGTACAACGACTCTGCTCAAACCCTGCCGCCAAACCGGCTCACCAGCTCCTCCGGCGGCAGCGCGCGCGCATACAAAAATCCCTGCGCATGGGTGACGCCGCAGTCGCGCAGGGATTGCGCCTGCTGCTCGGTTTCCACGCCTTCGGCGATCACGTCCAAGCCGGTTTGCCGCGCCAGCGTCGCCACCGCCTGCACGATGGCGAGGTCGTAGCGGTCGTGAGGCAGGCCGGCGATGAAGCGCTGGTCGAGTTTCAGCGCATCGATCGGCAGGTCCTTGAGATAGGCCAGCGATGAAAACCCGGTGCCGAAATCGTCGAGTGCGATGCCGAGTCCGAGCGCGCGCAGGCGCGACAGGATGTCGGCCGCGGTGGAGGGGTCGCGGAGCAACGCGGTTTCGGTCAGCTCCAGGCACAGTTGTGCTGGTGGTAGCCCGGACATCGCCAATGCGTTGGCGACATCCGCCACCAGCCCGGCCTGCTCGAACTGGCGTGCGGACACGTTCACCCGCAACAGCGGCGCCACGCCCTCGCGCTGCGGCCATGTCCGTGCCGTGCGGCAGGCTTCGGCCAGCACCCAACGCCCGACCGGCACGATCAACCCGGACGATTCGGCGACCTCGATGAATTCGCCGGCCATGCGGATGGCGCCGTCCTCATCCTGCCATCGCAGCAGCGCCTCGGCCGCGCGCCAGCGTCCGTCGCCCAGATCGATTTCCGGCTGGTAATACACCAGCAGGCGCTGCTGCGCGAAGGCGTCGCGCAATGCCTGTTCGGTGCGCA
>JBBJNO010000146.1:0-1363 GCA_037720875.1 Luteimonas sp.
AGCGCCGTGTAAAGCGTGGTGGTCTTGCCGGAGCCCGTCGGACCCGTCACCAGAAGAATGCCGTGAGGTTGCTCCAGTACTTTCTGGAACTGCGGCAGGAAGTTGTCGGTGAAGCCGAGCTTGTGGAAGTCGAGCACCACCGTCTCGCGATCCAGCAGGCGCATCACCACGCTCTCGCCATGCGCGGTCGGCACCGAACTCACGCGCAGGTCGAGTTCCTTGCCCTGCACGCGCAGCATGATGCGGCCGTCCTGCGGCAGGCGGCGCTCGGCGATGTTGAGCTTGGCCATGATCTTGATGCGGCTGATCACGGCCGCGGTGAGGTTGCTCGGCGGGCTTTCGCCCTCCTCCAGCACGCCGTCGATGCGATAGCGAACCTTGAGCCGGTTCTCGAACGGTTCGATGTGGATGTCCGACGCGCGCAGTTCGACTGCGCGCGCGATGACATGGTTGACCAGCCGGATCACCGGCGCTTCGGAAGCGAGGTCGCGCAGGTGCTCGACATCGTCCATGTCGCCACTCTCGCCCTCGGCATTTTCGATGATCGCGCCCATCGCGCTGCGGCCCTGGCCGAACCAGCGCTCGATCAGGTCGTCGATTTCCGAACGCAATGCGATCTGCGGCCGCACCTCGCGCTGCGACGCCAGCCGCACCGCATCGAGTGCGTAGATGTCCTGCGGATCGGCGATCAGCACGTCCAGGTGCGTGTCGGTTTCGGCGATCGGCACCACATGGAACTGCTTCATGAACTTGGGCGACAGCAAGACCGACTCCGGCGGCAGCTCCGGCGCGTCCTTGGCGCTGACCAGCGGCAGGTCGAGCACGGCGGCGGCGGTCTCGGCATGGTCGCGTTCGGACACCAGTCCAAGACGCGCCAGCAGCGACAACAGGCTGCCGCCGGTTTCTTCCTGCAGGCGGCGCGCGCGCACCAGGTCGGCGTCCTTCAGGCGGCCCTTCGCGGTCAGCGCCGCGACGATGCGCTCGTCGGCGCTGGATTCGATCCCGGTGTCGTTGACGACTGCGTTCACGATGGACTCCACATGGCGGTCTTGGACTTTAACAGGGCCGCACGGGTAACCGATCTCAGGTTGCCTCCAGCACGCCTTCGTCGGAATTAGTCCTGGCGGCCCCCTCAATGACACCAGCTTGGATGGGGGCGACTCGTCGACCCACGGTTATGTCAACCACGGCCGGCAGCGTGGCCTTGGCGTATGAGGCTTCGCCATCCAGGCTCGCCACGGTCGCCTACCCACGCGGCGCCGGCACGGTGGTTTATTCGACTATTCCTCTGGACTACTCCCTGGCCGAGTTGGACGTCGCAGTTTTTGCAGAGTGTAGGAGCGGCTTTAGCCGCGAGCTCTTG
>JBBJNO010000146.1:1373-6674 GCA_037720875.1 Luteimonas sp.
CTAAAGCCGCTCCTACAAACGCTCTGCACGGGGCTCAGCCGACGGCGTTGCGCGCGTTGCGGAACATGCGCATCCATGGCGACGCGTCCGGCCAGTCGCGCGGCGCCCAGCTGAGGTTGACGGTGCGCGGGGTGCGCTCGGGGTGCGGCATCGCGATGGTGACGCGGCCATCGTCGCTGGTGAGGCCGGTGATGCCGCCGGGCGATCCGTTGGGATTGAGTGGATACAAGCTGGCGATGGCGCCTTCGCCATCGATGTAGCGCAGCGCGATACGCGCACTGACCTGATCGGCCGCCGAATCGAATGCGGCGCGGCCTTCGCCGTGCGAGACCACCACCGGGATCCGCGAACCGGCCATGCCGGTGAAGAACAGCGAGGGTGACTCGACTACTTCCACCAGGCTCAATCGCGCCTCGAACTGTTCGCTGCGGTTGCGCAGGAATTTCGGCCAGTGCGCGGCACCGGGGATGATGTCCTTGAGCTGCGCCAGCATCTGGCAGCCATTGCACACGCCCAATGCGAACGTGTCGCCGCGCGCGAAGAAGGTGGCGAAGGCGTCGCTCAGGTCGTGGCGTTCGAGGATAGAGGTGGCCCAGCCGCGGCCCGCGCCGAGCACATCGCCGTAACTGAAACCGCCGCACGCGGCGAAGCCGATGTAATCGTCGAGCCTCACGCGGCCGGCAATCAGGTCGCTCATGTGCACGTCGACCGCGCTGAAGCCGACGCGCGTGAACGCGGATGCCATCTCGATCTGGCCGTTGACGCCCTGCTCGCGCAGGATCGCGATCCTCGGTTTCGCGCCCGTGTTCACGAATGGAGATGGCGCAACCTCCGACGGATCGAACGTCAGTCGCGGTTGCAGACCCGATGCTGCGAACGTGCGGGCGATGCCGCGTTCCTCATCGGCGCATTCGGGGTTGTCGCGCAGTTTCTGCAGTGCATGCGTGACCGACCACCAGGCGTCGAACAACGCGTCCCACGCCCATTCGGCCACGGTGTCGCCGTCCTCGCGTACACGGATCACCGGCGCGGCGACCGGCCTCGCGATGCGCTGCGCGCATTCGATCAGACCGTGCCGCGAGACCAGGTCGGCGAATTCCGCGCGATCCTCCGCTGCGATCTGCACCACCGCGCCGAGCTCCTCGTTGAACAAGGCGCGGTAGGGATCGGCGCCCCAGGCATCGAGCGAAATATCGAGGCCGACGCGGGACGCGAACGCCATCTCGCATAGCGTCGCGAACGCGCCGCCGTCGGAACGGTCGTGGTACGCCAGCAGCACACCGGCTTCGCGGGCATCGCGGATCAGCTCGAAGAAATTGCGCAGACGCTGCGGGTCGTCGAGGTCGGGCACGCCATCGTCGGCATGGCCGGCGAAGCCGTCGTGGCATTGCGCCAGGATCGATCCGCCCAGGCGTTGCTTGCCCGCGCCCAGGCCGATCAGCCACAACTCGGATTCGACGTTGCCCGCCAGCAACGGCGTCAGCTGCGCGCGCACATCGAGCACGGGCGCGAATGCGGTGACGACCAGCGACACCGGCGACACCGAGGTGTGCGCGACGCCATCGGATGACCATTGCGCCTGCATCGACAACGAATCCTTGCCGACCGGGATGCTGAGATCCAGCGCCGGACACAATTCCATGCCGATCGCCTTCACCGCGTCGAACAGTTTCGCGTCTTCGCCGGCGTGCCCGGCGGCCGCCATCCAGTTGGCCGAGAGCTTGATGCGATGCATCGTCTCGACCGGCGCCGCGCACAGGTTGGTGATCGCCTCGCCCACCGCCATGCGCGCCGCGGCCGCGGCATCGAGCAATGCCAGCGGTGCACGTTCGCCGATCGCCATCGCTTCGCCGGCGTGGCCTTGGTCATCGGACAACGTGATCGCGCAATCGGCGACGGGCAGTTGCCACGGGCCGATCATCTGCTCGCGCGCGGTCAGGCCGCCGACGCTGCGGTCGCCGATGGTGACAAGGAAGTTCTTGGCCGCGACGGTGGGATGGGCGAGGACGCGCAGGGCGGCGTCGTGGAGATTGAGCGTGCTGGTATCGAGCTGGTTCCAGCGCGTGGGCGTTGCACGCTGCGTGTCGCGATGCATTTTCGGCGGTTTGCCGAAGAGGACGTCCATCGGCAAGTCAATGGGGTGTTGGCTGTTTCCTTCTCCCTCCGGGAGAAGGTGCCCGAAGGGCGGTTGAGGGCGCGCACCATCAGGTTGCACTATTGGTTCCGAGGGCCGGAATTCTCCCGCCCTCATCCGGCGCTGCGCGCCACCTTCTCCCGGTGGGAGAAGGGAAAAAGCAACCGCCCCATACCCGACTACCAATCGTGCCTCCGCAGTCGCCGTCCCCACCACCGCAAACGGACACCGCTCGCGCAGACAGATCGCGGCGAACTCGCCAACGCGTTCCTGCGGCACGCCCAGCACATACCGTTCCTGCGATTCGTTGCACCACAACTGCATCGGCGACAGCGACGGATCGTCGCTGGGCACCTTGTCGAGGTCGATGACGCCGCCTACGCCCGAGTCGTGCAGCAACTCCGGGATTGCGTTCGACAACCCGCCAGCGCCGACATCGTGGAACCACAGGATCGGATTGCGCTCGGCGAGTGCGACGCAGCGGTCGATGACTTCCTGGCAACGCCGCTCCATCTCCGGGTTGTCGCGCTGCACCGAGGCGAAATCCAGCGCCTCGTCACTGTCGCCGGATGCCACCGAACTGGCGGCGCCGCCGCCGAGTCCGATCAGCATGGCCGGGCCGCCGAGCACGATCACCGCATCGCCGTCGGACAATTTCTTTTTTTCGACGAGAGGACGATCGATCGCGCCGAGTCCGCCGGCCAGCATGATCGGCTTGTCGTAGGCGCGGGTCAGCGTAGCGCCGTCATGCGCCGCGCTTTCGTGCAGTTCGAAGCTGCGGAAATAACCGGTCAGGTTGGGACGGCCGAACTCGTTGTTGAACGCGGCCGCGCCGATGGGGCCATCGAGCATGATCTCCAGTGCCGGGGCCATGCGTGGATTCAATGGCCGTGGCGGCTTTCCATCGGCGTGTTCCCACGCTTGCGGCAAGCTCGGGATGCGCAGGTGCGAGACGCTGAAACCGCTGAGCCCCGCCTTCGGCTTGCCACCGCGTCCGGTCGCGCCCTCGTCGCGGATTTCGCCGCCAGCGCCGGTGGCGGCGCCGGCGAACGGCGAGATCGCGGTGGGATGGTTATGGGTTTCAACCTTGATGCAGAACGCGCTGGGCTGCGCGGCTTCGGCGCGGTATTCGTGGTTGTCCGGATCGGGCCTGAAGCGTTGAGCCGCGTAGCCTTCGATCACTGCCGCGTTGTCGCTGTAGGCCGACAGCGTGTGCTCCGGCGTCTGCGCGTGCGTGTGGCGGATCATCTTGAACAGCGACTGCGGTTGTTGCCTGCCATCGACTGTCCACGATGCGTTGAAGATCTTGTGCCGGCAGTGTTCGGAATTGGCCTGCGCGAACATCATCAGTTCGACATCGGACGGGTCGCGGCCGAGTTCGTCGAAACGCAGGCGCAGGTACTCGATCTCGTCGTCGGCCAGGGCGAGACCCAGGCGCGTATTGGCGGCGTGCAGTTGCGCCAGCGGGATGCGTTCGAGCGCGCCGCGTTGCGGCGTGGCGAACAGCGCGGCGGCATCATTGCGATCGCGCAGCAGCGATTGCGTCATCGGATCGTGTAGCAGTCGCCCCAAAGCGCTTTCGTCACCATATCGGTCATGGCCGAACGGCTGCCCCGCACCCTGGCTGGTTGCTGTCCCAGCCCGCTGCGGCGGCGTTGATTGCGCGTGTGCGGAAGCATCTTCCTGGCGCGGCAATGCGGTCACATCGATGCGCATGCCACGCTCGACTCGCTTGATCCGCACACCCGCGCCGTGCAGCAGCTCGGTCGCCTTGCTGGCCCACGGCGACAACGTGCCCAGGCGCGGCGCGACGAAGCGCGAGGTCGCGTGGGCTGCAAGCGGAACGAAGTCGCCACCGGCTTGCAGGATGCGATGCAGCACTTCGTGATCAACGGCGGCATCAGGTTGCGGCTCGACCCAGTACGTCCACCACGCGCCAATGACGCGGATATCGGGATGCAAGCCTTGCAATTGTGTTTCGAGACGTTCGCGGCGGAACGGCGACAGGGCGGAAAGGCCCTCGAGGACGATCATGGCCGGGGGAGACCGTGGTACGGGGTGCGTAGTGTAGCGAAGCCGGCGCAGGGCCGGCTTCGTCGGTGGTTTTGTAGGAGCGCACCTGGGCGCGACGATGCGTTACCGGGAAAGCCGGTCGCCCCCAGGTGCGCTCCTACAGGGTCAGGCGCCGGTGGTCGGCTTGTCCACGGCCTCCGCCGCCATCTTGTCCAGCGCCGCGCGCATTTCCGCCGGCGGCATATAGCCGGGCAACTGCGTGCCGTCACTGTTGATCAGCATCGGCGTGCCGGTCAGGCCCAGGCGCTGGCCCAGGTCGTATTGCATCGTCACCGGATTGGTGCAGTCCTTCATTGCGATGGTCTTGCCGGACTTGGCCTGGGTCAGCGCCTGCTTGCGGTCGGTGGCGCACCAGATCGCGATCATCTTCTTGTGGTCGGGGCTGCCCAGCCCCATGCGCGGGAAGGCGAGGTACTCGATGGCGATGCCGCGCTTGTTGTACTCGGCGATCTGGCTGTGCAGTTTCTGGCAATAGCCGCATGCGATGTCGGTGAACACGCTGAGCGTGTACTTGGGGTTGGGCGGCGCGAACACGATGCGGTCGCGCGCCGGCACGGTCTTCAGCAGCTCACGGCGCAATCCACTGAGGCTGACCTGGCTCAAATCCTGTTTGGTGGTGTTGTCGTACAGGCTGCCCTGCAGCAGGTAGCGGCCGTCATCGGAGATGTAGATGGTCTGGCCGCCGACGATGACCTCGCGGAACCCCGGCATCGGCGCGGCGCCGACGCGATCGATGCGGATCTGTGCGTTGAGCCTGCGGATCGCCTCGACGGCGCGTGCGTCGGGGGTCCCGGCGACGGGCGGCGGCGTGGGCATCGTGCTCGCAGCCGGTGACTTGGCTTCAGCGCCCGGCTTGGCGGCCACCGCGGGGGATGGGGACTGGGCGCAGGCCGACAGGCTTAATGCGCCGAGCAGGGAAGCGAAGGCGAGACGTTTCATTCGGAAATCCTGGGAGGCGACCGGCAATCGACCGCGTGGGCGTGTGTTAGTTCGGATCGCGGCCATGACCGCCATGTCCGATGGATTCTCGCATAGCTCCACAAAACGCCATGGAAACAGAACTTCCTGCGCTTTTGTAGGAGCGCCCCAGGGCG
>JBBJNO010000147.1:0-1325 GCA_037720875.1 Luteimonas sp.
GTCGGTGCACAACGAGTGGCTGACGCTGGAGACGCGCGAGCCGTGGACGGTGGGTGGCAAGACCTGGCCGGCCGGTTCATTGCTGGTGGCGAAGTTCGACGACTTCATGGCCGGCAAGCGCGAGCTCGATGTGCTGTTCACGCCGACCGACAAGACCTCGCTGGCCGGTTTCACCTGGACCAGGAACCACGTCGTGCTGAACGTGCTCGACGACGTCAAGAACAAGCTCAGCGTGATGACGCCGCCGGCCGCCGACGCCGCCCAGGGGGCGCCATGGATGCGCAGCGAATTCGTCGGCGCGCCGACCTTCGGCACGCTTGGCGTCGGCGCGGTCGATGCCGATGAAAGCGATGCGCTGTGGCTGACCGCCACCGATTACCTGACGCCGAGCACGCTGTCGTACGTCGAAGTTGGCAAGGCGCCGGAAGTGTTGAAAACGATGCCGACGTTCTTCGATGCATCGAAGCATGCGATCGAACAGCACTTCGCCACATCCAAGGACGGCACCAAGATTCCGTACTTCCTGGTCAAGCCCAAGGACCTCAAACTCGATGGCACCGCGCCGACCTTGCTGTATGGCTACGGCGGTTTCGAAATCTCGCTGACGCCCGGCTATTCGGGCGGCGTCGGCAAGGGTTGGCTGGAGCGTGCCCATAAAAGCGGGGGCGGCGTGTACGCGGTCGCCAACATCCGCGGCGGCGGCGAGTACGGCCCGCGCTGGCACCAGGCGGCGCTCAAGCAGAATCGCCACAAAGCGTATGAAGACTTCGCCGCGGTCGCGCAGGATCTGGTCGCGCGCAAGATCACTTCCGCCAAACACCTCGGCATCCAGGGCGGCAGCAACGGCGGCCTGCTGACCGGCAACATGCTGACGCAGTATCCGGAGCTGTTCGGCGCGGTCGTGGTGCAGGTGCCGCTGCTCGACATGAAACGCTACAACCACTTGCTGGCCGGTGCCTCGTGGATGGCCGAGTACGGCAATCCGGACAAGCCCGAGGAGTGGAAATACATCCAGACGTTCTCGCCCTACCACCTGTTCGACGGCAAGAAGGACTACCCGCCAACCCTGTTCACCACTTCAACGCGCGATGACCGCGTGCATCCGGCGCACGCGCGCAAGATGATGGCGAAGATGAGCGCCGCCGGCGAGGACGTGCGCTATTACGAGAACATCGAAGGCGGCCACGGCGGCGCAGCCAACAACCAGCAGGCGGCGCACATGGCGGCGCTTGCGTACACGTTCTTGTGGCAGCAGTTGAGCAAATGAATTCGGCATCCCTGCGATAGCCTGCATTTGTAGGAGCGCACCTGGGCGCGATGAGGCT
>JBBJNO010000147.1:1335-3591 GCA_037720875.1 Luteimonas sp.
GCCCTGGTCCGCTCCTACAGGGAAGCTCTCGCGATTCACTCATTCGGACCCACCCATGAAACCAACCACCTTTCTTTTCGCCACGACTCTCCTCATGACCAGCCTCACAGCACAAGCTGCCGACCTCACGCCACCCGACGTCGCCAAGAAGGCGCATGACGTCAAGGCCCCGCACGGCGCCGTGCGCAACGACGAGTACTACTGGCTGCGCGACGACAAACGCAAGAATCCGGAGATGCTGGCGTATCTCAATGCCGAGAACGCCTACGTCGATGCGACGATGGCGCCGCTGAAACCACTGGAAAACAAGCTCTACGACGAGATCGTCGCGCGCATCAAGCAGGACGACAGCAGCGTGCCGTACCGCGAGCGCGGCTACTGGTATTACAGCCGCTTCGCCACCGGCCAGGACTATCCGGTCCACGCGCGCCGCAAGGGCGAGATGAGCGGCGCCGAGGACGTGCTGCTCGACGTCAACGTCATGGCCAGGGGCAAGGATTATTTCAGCGTCGGCGATTGGGAGGTGACGCAGGACAACAGCATCCTCGCCTGGGCCGACGATGCCGTCGGCCGCCGCCAGTACGTGATCCGTTTCAAGAACCTCGTCACCGGCGAAACCTATCCCGACACCATCAGCGGCGTGTCGGCGAACCTGGTCTGGGCCGACGACAACAAGACCCTGTTCTATGTCGAGAACGATCCGGAAACGCTGCTCACCGTGCGCGTCAAGTCGCACGTGCTCGGCACGCCGGCGGCGCAGGACAAGCTGGTGTACGAGGAAAAGGACGACAGCTTCTACATGGGCGTCTCGCGCACGCGCGACGACAAGTACATCTGCATCGGCGTGGGCAGCACCGTGTCCAGCGAGCAGCGTTGTGCGCTTGCCGCCGACCCCCGGGACTTCGCCGTGTTCGCCCCGCGCCAGCGCGATATCGAATACGACGCTGATCATCATGGCGGCCGTTGGGTGATCCGCACCAATGCCCCCAATCCCGATGGAAGCAGCGCCAAGAACTTCAAGCTGATGACCGCAGCGGACGGCGCCAGTGCGCGCGCGCAGTGGAAGGAGTGGGTCGCGCACCGCGATGACGTGTTCATCGAGGGCTTCGAGTTGTTCGACAGCTTCACCACTATCGCCGAGCGCTCCGGCGGCCTGGAGCGCCTGCGGCTGCTGAAGGCGGGCGACACCGAAGAGTTCGTCAAGGCCGATGAACCGGCCTACTCGATGGGCCTGTCGGTCAATTCCGAAGCCGATACGCCGTGGTTGCGCTACAGCTACACCTCGATGACCACGCCCAACACCACGTACGAAGTGAACACCGACACCGGCGAGCGCAAGTTGCTCAAGCGCGATCCGGTGCTGGGTGGCTATGACCCCGACAACTACGTCACCGAACGCGTCTGGGCGACCGCGCGCGACGGCACGAAAATCCCGGTGTCGCTGGTGTATCGCAAGGGTTTCGAGAAGAACGGCAAGGCCGCGCTGTTGCAGTACGCCTACGGCAGTTACGGCAGTTCGATGGATCCGGATTTCAGCCTGACCAATGTCAGCCTGCTCGATCGCGGCATGGTGTATGCCATCGCGCATATCCGCGGCGGCCAGGAAATGGGCCGCAAGTGGTATGACGACGGCAAGCTGTTCAACAAGAAGAACACCTTCACCGATTTCATCGACGTCACCGACGCGCTGGTCAAACTGGGCTATGCCGCGCCCGATCGCGTCGCGGCCTTTGGCGGCAGCGCCGGCGGCCTGCTGATGGGCGCGATCGCCAACATGGCGCCGGACAAGTACCGCGTGATCCTGTCGCAGGTGCCGTTCGTCGACGTGGTGACGACGATGCTCGACCCGACCATCCCGTTGACCACCAACGAGTACGACGAGTGGGGCAATCCGGAGAAGAAGGACTACTACGACTACATGCTGACCTACTCGCCGTACGACAACCTCAAGGCGCAGGCGTATCCGGCCACGTTCGTCGGCACCGGCCTGTGGGATTCGCAGGTGCAGTACTGGGAACCCGCCAAGTACGTCGCGCGCTTGCGTGACCTGAATACATCGAACGCGCCGGTATTGTTCCGCACCAACATGGACGCCGGCCATGGCGGCAAGTCGGGGCGCTTCCGCCGCTATCGCGAGTTGTCGGAGATGTATGCGTTCTTGCTGGACCAGTTGCAGGTCGAAGCGCCCGCAGTGGCAACAAAATAAGCTGGTGTCCCTGGGGACTTCCTTCAGTCGTAGGAGCGCACCTGGGCGCG
>JBBJNO010000147.1:3604-6663 GCA_037720875.1 Luteimonas sp.
CCCCGTCGCGCCCAGGTGCGCTCCTACAAAAATCGATCGCATTGATCGGTCGCTCGCACGACCACAGCCAATTTCGCCACTGCCACACACCGGGCTACACTGCACACATGAAACAAAATCACATCGCATTACTCATCGTGCTGACCGCGTTTGCCCTTTCCGCCTGCGGCAACAAGGGTCCACTGGTGTCGGCGCAGCGCTCGGTGCCGGTCGAGGAAGCCATGCCACCGGTCGAGTCGCCGCCACCCACCGACCCGGCCGATCCTGCGCCGGTGGAAGAAATCGCGCCGCCCGCCGATGAAGCACCCGCCTCATCAACACCGGCCTGATGCAAGACGGCCTGGTGCAGCACGGAATGATCCGCAACGCGGAATGACCACGGCGATGGCCTCCCACGCCAGCTTCAGGTTCAGCAAGATGCACGGCGCCGGCAACGATTTCGTCGTGCTGGACCTGCGCGACAACGCATCACTGGCCCAGCGCTTCGCTCATCCTGAGCCTGTCGAAGGATCCGCGAACGCAGCCGAACTCTGCCGCGCACTTGCCGACCGCCGCACCGGCGCCGGCTGCGATCAGATCCTCACCATCGAACCGCCACGCAGCCCGAACGCGGTCGCCAGCTATCGCATCTGGAACAGCGACGGTTCGCCGTCGCAGCAATGCGGCAATGGCGCACGCTGCGTTGCGGCGTGGCTGGTGCGCGCCGCCGCTCATGGTGAGCCTGTCGAACCACGACAGGCTCAGGGTGAGCGGTTTTCAAGCGAAAATTTCATGTTGGAGAGTCCGACGGGCACGCATGCAGTGCGGCTGCTCGGCGACGACCACTATGAAATCGACATGGGCGCGGCGCAGTTCACGCCGCAGGCGATCCCGTTGCGCGGTTTCGTGGACGCGCAGGACGAATACGAGATCGACATCGTCCTTCGTCAGGCTCAGGAAGAGCGGATTGAGTCGATCCGTTTCGGAGCGGTATCGATGGGCAATCCGCATGCGGTGATCGAAGTCCTCGATGTCGATGCGGCCGCGGTGGAAACCATCGGCTCGCGCGTGCAACAGGACGCGGCATTTCCGGAATCAGCCAACGTCGGTTTTGCCGAAGTCGTGTCGCGCGATCGCATCAAGCTGCGCGTGTACGAGCGCGGCGTCGGCGAAACCCTGGCGTGTGGCAGTGGTGCGTGCGCCGCCGTGGCCGTACTGACCCGTCGTGGTCGCATCGGTGGTGCTGAAGGCGTGTTCGTATCGCTTCCCGGTGGCGAGTTGCACATCCACTATGATCCGAAAAGAGGCACGACCATGATGGCCGGGCCTGCGACATTCGTATTCGAAGGGGAATGGCTGCAATGAGCGACATGTTCGACAAGGGCACATTCGATAAAGGCACGTTCGACAAAGGCACGCAGGAAAAACTCGGCGCGCATGAAGTCGCCGCGTGGCTGCGCCGGCACCCGAAGTTCCTGCAGCAGTTCCCCGACCTGTCGGTCAGCCTGGTGGTGCCGCGCGAGGACGGCCCGGCCGCGTCGCTGGCCAGTTACCAGCTGGAAGTGCTGCGCGACAAGAATCGCGAACTGTCACGGCGCCTGCAGGAGCTGTCCGCCAACGCGCAGGACAACGAACGCCTCGCCGTGCGCACGCAACAACTCACGCTGGCGCTGCTGAAACAGGACAACGCGGCCGACACGGTGCGTGCAATGGCCGCCACCTTGACCGAGGATTTCAACGGCGACCTGGTGCGGATCGTGTTGTTCGAGCCGGTCGCAGGGCTGGACGATGTCGACTGGTTGCAGGTCGTGCCGGCCGGCGACAAGGCGCTGGCCGCGTTCCGCGATTGCCTGGCCGACGGCGAACCGCTGTGCGGCCGCCTGCAGCCGGACAAGCAGGCATTGCTGTATGGCGCGCGCGTGGACGAGGTGCAATCGAGTGCGTTGTTGCCGTTGCCGGGTGTCGGGCTGGTGGCGGTCGGCAGCCGTGAACCGAATCGCTTCTACCCTGGGATGGGCACGTTGTTTTTACGGATGATGGGCGAGGCCTTTGCCACCGCGCTCAAGCGTTATGAACTTGCGTGAAAAAGCGATGCAATGCACGGCTCGATCATGGAGGAAAACAACAGCGTCATCCCGGCGAAAGCCGGGGCCCAGCTTGAAGCGCCGGCTCCAGCGAAGGCCGCCCGGGAAGCGTGTCGCGGCGCATCGCGGACGAGGCGGGAATACACTCGAATCGCGGCTTCAGCACGAGCTGGTTCGTTGAGGACACGCACAGCGCGCCGATGACCGCCTCAGCCGCCGATGAATTCCTCTCGCACCTGCATGTCGAACGCCGCATGTCGGCGCACACGCTGGATGCCTACCGGCGCGATCTGCTCGCATTGCAGGCCTGGGCCGGGCAACAGGGCGTCATCGACATCGCCACGCTGTCCACCGATCGATTGCGCGTCTTTATCGCCACCGAGCACCGTCGCGGCCTGTCGCCCAAGAGCCTGCAACGCCGCCTCTCCGCCTGCCGCAGTTTTTTTCAGTGGCTGCTCAGACATGGCCGCATCGCCGGCAATCCCGCGGCCGTGATCCGCGCACCGAAGGCGCCGCGCAAGTTGCCGCAGGTGCTCGACGCGGATGAGGCGGTACGGTTGGTCGCAGTGCCCACCGATGCGCCACTGGGCTTGCGCGACCGCGCTTTGCTGGAACTGTTTTATTCCTCCGGCCTGCGGCTGGGCGAGTTGTGCGCGTTGCGCTGGCGCGACCTGGATCTTGCGGGCGGCCTCGTCACCGTGCTGGGCAAGGGCAGCAAGCAGCGCAGCGTGCCGGTCGGTTCGCACGCACGCACGGCATTGGCCGCATGGAAGGAAGATCAAAAAACCGCCAGCGATGCACCGGTGTTCCCGGGCCGCGGCGGCCAGCCGATCACGTCGCGCGCGGTGCAGCTACGCCTGCGCTTGCTCGCGCAGCGACAAGGCCTGTTCAAGCGCGTGCATCCGCATCTGCTGCGGCATTCCTTCGCCAGCCACGTGCTGGAATCCTCCGGCGACCTGCGCGGCGTGCAGGAGCTGCTCGGACACGCCGACATCG
>JBBJNO010000148.1:0-5574 GCA_037720875.1 Luteimonas sp.
GCTCCCCAGCGAGAGGGCTGCGCTCGCTCAGTGCACCAGCTGGTTGATCTGGATGATCGGCAGCAATATCGCCAGCACGATCATCAGCACCACGCCGCCCATCAGCAGGATCATCACTGGCTCAAGCAACGCCAGGAACACCGCCAGGCGCCGTTCCAGCGCCTGGGTCTCCAGGCGCGCGGCGCGTTCGAGCATCTGTTCGAGCTTGCCGCTCGCCTCACCGCTGGCCACCATGTGCACCAGCAGCGGTGGAAACGCCCGCGTTTCGCCCAGCGCCCGCGCCAGGCTCGCGCCCTCGCTCACGCGTTCGATCGCTCGTTCCACCGCCTCCCGCATCACCACGTTGGTCATCACCCGCGCACCGGACTGGAGTGCGACCAGCAGCGGTACGCCGCCCCCGACCAGAATCGCGAGCGTGCTGGCGAAGCGTGAAGTGTTGACACCGCGCACCAGTGAACCCAGCCAGGGCATGCGCAGCAGGAAGGCGTGCCAGCGACGCCGGGCGGCGGGGCGGCGCAGCGCGGCCCGCGCGGCCGCAACCCCGCCACCGATGATGACCAGCAGATACGGCCACGCTCCGCGCAGGAAATCGCTCAATGCGATCAGCCCGCGCGTCAGCAACGGCAGGCTCTGCCGAGACTGCTGAAACACCTGCACCACCTGCGGCACCACGTAGACCAGCAGGCCGGTGACAATCATGATCGCAACGATCGTGACCAGGACCGGATACAGCAGCGCGAGGCTGGTCTTTTGCCGCAAGGCCTGGCGTGCGTCGAGATAATCGGCCAGGTGCTGCAGCACGGTGGGCAGCGCGCCCGACTCTTCACCGCCGTGCACCAGCGCCCGGTAAAAATCCGGAAAACTCTTTTCGTACGCGCCCAGCGCGCCGGCCAATGACAGTCCGGCGGTCACTTCGGTCTTGACCCCGGTCAGCACCTCCCGCGTCATCGGCTCGGCGGCCTCTTCGATCAGGGCATTGAGCGCCTGCTCCATCGTCAGGCCGGAGTCGAGCAGGGTCGCCATCTGCCGGGTCACCAGGCTCAGCTCGGTGGCAGACAACCCCCGCGCCCAGAGCTGGCCAGCGCGCTCGCGCGCATGCACGGGGCCGATGGTCGACGGCAGCAGACCCTGCGCACGCAACTGGCTGCGGGCCTGGCGGGCGGTGTCGGCCTGGACCACGCCCGAGACCGTGCGACCGGCGGCGTCCAGCGCCTGGTATTCGAAGGCTTCCATGGCGGAGCTATTCGCGCGTCACGCGCACGACTTCTTCCAGGCTGATCAGGCCCTGGCCCGCCCAGCGCATGCCGTCGTCGCGCAGCGAGCGCATGCCGCGCGACAGCGCATGCTCGCGCAACGTCTGCTCGGAGGCGCGGTCGTGGATCAACCGGCGCAGGTCGTCGTCGACGGTCAGCAGCTCGTAGATGCCGGTGCGGCCGCGGTAACCCGAACCGCTGCAGGCGGCGCAGCCCTGGGCCGAATACAGGGTGCCATCGGTCGGTGCAAGGCCGAGCGCGCGCAGCTGCGACGCGTCGGCGGCAAAGGGCTTGCGGCACTCCAGGCACAACCTGCGCACCAGCCGCTGTGCGCCCACGCCGATCAGGCTGGACGCCAGTAAAAATGGTTCGACGCCCATGTCGACCAGCCGCGTGATCGCGCTGACGGCATCGTTGGTGTGCAGCGTGGCGAAGACAAGATGACCGGTGAGACTCGCCTGGACCGCGATCTGCGCGGTCTCGAGATCGCGGATCTCGCCGATCATGACCACGTCCGGATCCTGCCGCAGGATGGTGCGCAGCGCACGCGCGAAACTCATCTGGATGCGGGCGTTGACCTGGGTCTGGCTGATGCCGTCGAGGTCGTATTCGATCGGGTCTTCCACGGTCATGATGTTGAGCGCGGTGGCGTCAAGCCGCGATAGCGCGGCGTAGAGGGTCGTGGTCTTTCCCGATCCGGTAGGGCCGGTGACCAGCACGATCCCGTGCGGTTTGCGGATGAGCTGGTCCATGTGCTCCAGCGTGGCCTGGTCCATGCCCAGCCGCGTGAGGTCGAGACGCCCCGCCTGCTTGTCCAGCAGACGCAGCACCACCCGTTCGCCATGGCCGGTGGGGATCGTCGAGACGCGCACGTCGACCGGCTTGCCTGCCACGCGCAGGGTGATACGACCATCCTGCGGCAGGCGCTTCTCGGCGATGTCGAGCTGCGCCATGATCTTGACCCGCGACACGATCGCGTTGTGCAAGGCGCGCGCCGGTTCGATCAGGTCGCGCAACGTGCCGTCGACCCGCAGCCGCACCACCGAACGCGTTTCGAAGCGCTCGATATGGATATCCGAAGCGCCGTCGCGCAATGCCTGCGTGAACAGCGCATTGATCAGCCGGATGACGGGCGCGTTGTCCTGGCTTTCGAGCAGGTCCTCGACCCGCGGAATTTCCTGCAGCAACCGGGAGAGGTCCAGGTCCTGGGCAAGGTCGACGGCCAGTGCGGCTGCGCCGGCTTCGGCGCCGTTGTACGCGGCAGCGACCAACTCGTCGAACTGCTCGGTGCCGATGCGGTGCGCACGCACGGGCACGCCCAGCGCGCGCCGCAATTCGGCCAGCGCACTCGCGGGTGCGTCGCTGCGCACCGCCACTTCCGCCAGATCGGCCCGCAGCGACGTCAGGACCACGCCGTTGGTCTTGGCAAACGCGTAGGGAATCGTGTTTGCGCGCCAGCTCATCAGTTGCGCCCTTGCTCCGGCGATGGACCTGCCTCGGGCTGCGGTGCAGGTTTCACGGGCGGCGCCGGCGGCGTCGGCCGCACTGGTCTCGGCGGCAGCGCCGGCGCTTCCATGTCCGGCAGGATCGGGCTGCGCGCGGGCCTGGCCCGGGCCTGTTCGCGCAGGATGTAATCGTAGCGCTCGCCGGTAAATGCATCGGCGCGATGGCTGTCGCGGACCAGCGTCGGTCGCAGGAAGATCATCAGGTTGGTCTTGTTGTGCGAGCGCGTCCGGTAACGGAACAGGCCGCCGACTACGGGAATGGAGCCGAGCACCGGCACCTGCTGCACCCCGTCGTTCACCGTGTCCTGGATCAGCCCGCCGATCACCACGATCTGGCCGTCGTCGACCAGCACCGTCGAGGCCACCGCGCGCTTGTTGGTGATCACGCCGGCGGGATTGGCCTTGTCGTTGATGCTGGAGACCTCCTGGTAGATCTGCAGGCGCACCGTGCCGCCCTCGGAGATCTGCGGCTTGATCCGCAACTTCAGGCCGACATCCTGCCGCTCGATCGTCTGGAACGGCGTGGGCGTGGTGGCCCCGCCCGACAGCGCGTACTGGCCGGTGACGAACGGGACGTTCTGCCCGATGACGATCTCGGCTTCCTCATTGTCCAGCGTCAGCAGCGTCGGCGTGGACAGGATGTTGGCGTTGCCGCTGGTCTCCAGCGCCCGCACCAGCAGACCGAGATTCAGGATTTGGCCCACCCCTGGAATGTTGATGCGGCCATTGACCACGCCGATGTTGAGGCCGCCCGCGGCCGCGGTCGGGTTCTGCGAAAGGCCGATGATGTTCTGGCCGGGGCCGCCGAAATTGGTCCCGCCAAAACCCTGGGTACCATCCCGGCCCAGCCCGCTGAGGCTTTGCCATTGCACGCCGAACTCGGCGGCCTTGTCGGCGGTGAGCTCGACGATCAACGCCTCGACATAGACCTGGGCCCGACGCACGTCGAGCTTGTCCAGCGCCGCGCGCAGGTTGTTATAGATCGCGTCGGGCGCGGTGATGATGATCGAATTGGTCGCCGCATCGGCCTGGATGATGCCCGGGGGGGGCGCACTCGCCGGGGTCGAGGCGGCCAGGGTCTGGCTTGCGCCGAGCGCGGCCGAGGCGCCCAGGGCGGTCATCGCCGGCGTCGCCGCCGCGGGGGCGTCGCCCTGGTAGATCGCCCGCAGCGTTTCCGCGAGCTTCACCGCCTCGGCATTTTTCAGGTAGACGACATGGATATTGCCGCCGGCGTTGGTGTACGAATCCAGCATCGCCACGAACTTGCGCAACTGGGTGATGCGGGAGGGGTCGTCCGAGCTCGCCAGCAGGCTGTTGGAGCGGGCATCAGCCACCACCGTGAAGCGCTGCGCCGGGCCCGTCCCGCCGGCGCCCTGTGGCGCGTCCGCGAACAGCTGGTTGACCGTGATGGCCACGTCGACCGCCGACGCGTAGTGCAGCGGGATCACCACCGGATCGTTGCCGCTCGGCTGGTCGATCGAATCGATGATCCGCGCCAACCGCTGCAGGTTGTTGGCATAGTCGGTGATCACCAGCGTATTGCTGTTCTGGTCCGCGGTGATGACGTTGTTGGGTGCGATCAGCGGGCGCAGGATCGGTACCAGCTGCGCGGCCGATTGGTACCTGACCGTGAACACCCGGGTCTGGATCTGGTCGCCGACGCCGCGACCGCCACCGACGGGGCTGGCGTGCAGCTTGGCCTCGGTTTCCGGAACGATCCTGACGATGCCGCGGCTCTCGATCGCCGTGAAACCCTGCAGCCGCAATGCCGAAAGAAACACCTCATACACCAGCGCCCGCGGCAGGGGCTTGGCCGACACGATGTTGATCACGCCCTTGACCCGCGGATCGATCACGAAGTTCTTGCCGGTGATCTCGCTGACCACCTTCACCACGCCCTCGATTTCGGCGTTGACGAAATTGAGCATGACGGCGTCGGGGTTCGCAGGGTCGGTATCGGCGCGCCCGGAACGCGCAACCGTGTTGACGATCCCCTGTGGCTCCTGTGAATTCGCCGGCCACGCCAGGCACAGTGCCAGCGCCATTGCCCCGGCCATTGCCAGCCACGGAAATTCCTTTCTCAACCAGCGCGTATCTGTTTTCAAGTTTGTGTTTTCAAGTTTGGGGACACCGTGGGCGAGCAGGACAAGTTCTTTGCAGGAGAATTCATTGGGTCGATCGCAGTGTAGGGGATTCGGCGGCGGCGTCTTTCCGCGGCCACGCCAGCGTTTCGCGGACTCCGCCGCGTTCCAGGATGACGTGGTCGGTGCCGACTTCCGCGAGCCGGATGCCGGGAGCAATCTCCTCGCCTTCGCGCACGGCGAGGATCTGCTTGCCTTCCAGCTGCACCACCGCATAACCGACGTGCCCCGCCGCGGCCGCGACCACGCCCAGCAGCCGGATCGCGATCCCCGTTGGTGCAGCGACGTTGCCGCGTGGTTGCGCGCTACCGAACAGGGTCAGGGCCGCATCGAGGCGGCCGGCGGCCGGTGCCGCTGCCTGCGCACGCACTTCGGCACGCGGACCCAGCCACGCCCAGGTCCAGTACCCCAGCACCGAGCCGAGCAGCAAGAACGCAGCGAATGTCGCCAGCGACACCAGGGCCGTTTGCGCGAAATTCGATCGGTTGAGCGAGATCGCCTGCATCGTTGGCCTGATGGAATACCACTTCCCTGACGGGATACTACGCAGCACGATATCGCGTGCCTGCATGGGCTAGCCTAACAGTCCATTCACGAACCGGAGCGATACTGGCTCGCTTTGGTTTCAAGCCGAACGGGCTCGCGGCGCTATCGAGCACATGGGAATCGAATGAA
>JBBJNO010000148.1:5584-6612 GCA_037720875.1 Luteimonas sp.
ATCCAAGTCGTGGCAGGGCGGATTCACGTTGCTCGAAGTGATGGTCGTGGTCGTCATCCTCGGCATTCTCGCCGTGCTGGTGGTGCCGCGGATCATCAGCCGCCCGGACGAGGCGCGGGTGATCGCCGCCAGGCAGGACATCGCCAGCCTGATGCAGGCGCTCAAGCTGTACCGTCTCGACAACCAGCGTTACCCCGTAACGGAGCAGGGCTTGCAGGCGCTGTCGGCGCGGCCGACCACCGTCCCGCTCGCACCCAACTGGAAAGCGGGCGGCTACCTCGAGCGCCTGCCGAGGGACCCGTGGGGCAATCCGTATCAGTACTTGAATCCCGGAGTGCACGGCGAGATCGACATCTTCACTTTCGGCGCCGATGGCACGCCCGGCGGCGAGGGCAACGATGCCGACATCGGCTCGTGGTCCCTGTAGCCGGATCCTCGCTCGATGAGAGGCGCCACTGCAGCGGTCAGGGTCCGGGGCTTCACGCTCATGGAGGTGCTCGTCGTGCTGCTGATCATGGGCCTGTTCGTCGGCCTGGCCAGCGCGATCATCCGACCCGATGATCGCGGTCTGCTTCGCGTCGAAGCCGAACGCCTCGCGCAACTGCTGGATCTGGCGGCAGTGGAATCGCGCCTCACCGGCAACGCCATCGCCTGGACCGCCGATGGAGCCGGCTACCGGTTCTGGCGCACGACGGGCGATGCCGGCTGGTCGGAAGTGCGTGACAGTGATCTGCTGCGCGCCCGGGTCCTGCCACAGGGGATGCGGATCTCTGGCCTGCGGATCGAAAACATGGCGGCGCGTGGACTCATGCGCCTGGAGTTCGCCCCGCACGGCGCGACGGAGTCCTATTCCATCGACCTGTCGTTGGGCGCAGCGCGTTACGCGGTAGCGGCGTCGCCGATCGGCGAGGTGCAGGTCGTGCCAGGCGAAGGGGAAGCCAGTGGCGGATTGGCGCAGCAATAACGGTCGCTGCCGGCATCCTGCCTCCGGCGACACTCGCACATCCATGTGCTTCGGTCGCTCCCGG
>JBBJNO010000149.1:0-821 GCA_037720875.1 Luteimonas sp.
GCGTTCGACCAGCGCCGCGCCGTCGCGGATCAGCCGATGGCAACCGCGCGCCATCGGGTTGTGGATCGAACCCGGCACCGCAAACACTTCGCGCCCCGCATCGGCCGCAAGCCGGGCGGTGATCAGTGCGCCGGAACGCTCCGTCGCCTCGATCACCAGCGTCCCCAGCGCCAGGCCCGCGAGGATCCGGTTGCGGCTGGGGAAGTGCTCGCGGCGCACACCGGTGCCGGGGGCATGTTCACTGACCACGGCGCCGCGCTCGGTGATCCGGGCCTGCAGCTGGGTGTTGGCACGGGGATAGGTCACGTCCAGACCGGTACCGACGACGGCCACCGTCAGTCCGTCCTGCACCGCCAGCGCGCCGTGATGGGCTTCGGTATCGATCCCCGCCGCCAGCCCGCTGGCGACGGCGAATCCGGAGGCGACGAGCGCCTTGGCGAAGTCGAAGGCGTTGTCGCGACCGCCCACCGTCGCCGAGCGACTGCCGACGATGGCGATGGCCGGATGCCACAGCACGGCCGGGTTGCCGGCCACGAACAGCGCCAGAGGCGGCGTCGATATGCGCCGCAGCAGCGGCGGGTAGTCGGGGTCGTGCCAGCCGATCAGATGGTGATTGGGGTGATCAAGCCAGCGGCGGCTGTACAGGTACGGGGCTTCGTCGGCATCGTCGAGCACCCGCATCTGCGGCTCGCTCAGTCCCGCCTCGCGCCAGGCGACCCTGCCCGCGGCGATGGCCGCCGCTGGCGTGGCGCACGCATCCAGCAGTTGCCGCCGCGGCCCGGCCGCGCCACCGGCGGCGTGCAGTTTCAGCAGGGCAAGGG
>JBBJNO010000149.1:831-6605 GCA_037720875.1 Luteimonas sp.
GTCGCGCATCCGGTCAGCCTAGGACGCACATGCAAACGGTGCCCTGGGGCGCCGTCGCATGTGACCGTAGGAAAACTCCGAACGTCAGTACGCGGCGTCCGGGTGCTTGAGCTCGTAACCCACGCGCGAGGGCTTGATGCTTTCCATCACCAGCCCGTAGCTGATCTTGTCGAACGTGCGGAACACTATCACATGGCCGGCGAATTCATCGGGCAGCCGGATCCTGCCGCCGCTGCCGACCAGATCCTCGGTGCGCTCGGGGTACTGGATCTTGTCCACCACGTTGCTGCCTTGGCGCCAGATCGAGAACACCGTGCCGTTGTCGATGCCCTCGCGCGCGCCGCCGGAGATGGCGACCACGTCACGCGGACCACCCGTGGTCAGCAGGTCGGCCACGGACAGGATCTGCAGCTTTTCGTACGGTTGCTGGGTCTTCGGCGGGTGCGGGAAGAATTGCAGGTCGTACGGGATCGATTCGACCGGGATGATCTTGTCGCCGATGCGGACTTCGAAGTTGGGGTCGTCCAGCAGCAGCGTCGAGGCTTCGATGCCGGCTACCTCGCCGCGTGTCACCACGCCGGCGTTGACCTTGCGCATTTCGACGCCGAGCTTCTCCATCCTGGCGCCTTCGGCCAGCATGATCTCGGTCCAGATCTTGTCGTACTGGTCGATGGTCACGCGCCCGGCGTTGTCGAGGTCGTCCTTGCGCACCAACGCGCAGCAGGCGCGGCGGCGGCCCATGCGGTAGGTCTGCACCGGACGCATCACCGCGAAACGCTGGCCGACATTGGCGGTGCCGAGGCCTTGGATGTACGCCACCTGCCCGCGCATCGCGCGCAGCCGGTCCTCTTCCAGCCCGACCACATAGGGCATGGTGTCGATGCGGTCGTAGATGCGCAGGTCCTTGAGGAACCGTTCGACATCCGACAGCGGGATGGCATTGATGGCCGTACCAGTACGCGGCCCCGGCTGCATGCCGAGCCGATCCAGATACACCAGGCTGATCACGTCGCCCGGATAGATCAGGTGCGGGTTGCGGATCTGCGGATTGGCCTGCCAGATTTCCGGCCACAACCAGGGCCGCTTCAGGAAGCGACCGGCGATGTCCCACAGCGTGTCGCCCCGCACCACCACGTAGGTGTCGGGGTGGCCGCCGCGGAATTCCTGCGCGGCGGCATAGCTGGCGACTGTGAGGGCCGCGACGACAACCGTCGTACGCAGTCCTTGAGAAAGGCGCTTAAACATGGCGGCCATCTACCTGCTCCCCATAGAATTTCCCCGTACTTCCGGGCCAATATAGCCCACAACGGGCAGGCCTTTGCAAGCCGGCGGCGTTACAATCCCCGAACTGCTTGCGGTTGTGACCGCCGCCACCATTTGTATTGCCATGGCCCAGCTTCCGATCCTCGAATACCCCGATCCCCGCCTGCGCACCAAGGCCAGGCCGGTGGAACCCGCCCAGGTCACCGCGCCGGCCTTCCAGCAATTGCTCGATGACATGTTCGAGACCATGTACGCCGCGCCCGGCATCGGCCTGGCGGCGAGCCAGGTCGACGTGCACCAGCGCTTCATGGTGATCGACGTGACCGAGGAGAAGGACCGGCCGCTGGTGTTCGTCAATCCCGAAATCCTGTCCAAGGCCGGCGAACAGGTCTACCAGGAAGGCTGCCTCTCGGTCCCCGGCATCTTTGCCGACGTCACCCGCGCCAACGAGATCCACGTCCGCGCCATCAGCCGCGACGGCCTGCCGTTCGAGTTGAGCATCGACGGCTTGCTGGCGGTGTGCATCCAGCACGAGATGGATCATCTGGATGGCGTGCTCTTCGTCGACTACCTCTCGCCGCTGAAGCGCGAGATGGTGCGGAAGAAATTGGCGAAGCAGAAGAAGCTGCAATCCGACGCGGCTTGAGCGGCATTGCTGCAGGAGCATGTTGGACGCGACGGCCTACCGGTCAGGCTTTATCGCGCCAGGGGGTGCTCCTGCAAGGTGAATCGTCGCAACTCAAGAACCCGGAGGGCGACGCACATGGATGTGCGCCCTGCGTTTCATATCACGTCAGCCGACCGAGGCAGGATGCCGAGTCGGAAAATCCCCGTAGCAATAAAGCGGCTGGCTGTGCTCCACCTCGGGGAAAGCCCTTTTCTTTGGTTTCGTTTCTTTTGGGCTGATCAAAAGAAATGGGTCTTCGTGAAAGAAATGAACTGGCGCGCAGCGCGAAAGCGTTTGAATCAAGGGTACATCCTCCGACTAGCTGAGGATGAGCGCAATCATGTGTTACGAAACTCCAAAGCGGACGAGTTGGATCAATGACCTTACGAATCGTGTTCGCCGGCACCCCGGACTTCGCCGTTCCCAGCCTGCGCGCCGCCGCGCAGCGCCACGAAATCGTCGCCGTGTATACGCAACCCGATCGTCCTGCGGGCCGCGGCCGCGGCCTGACCGCATCGCCGGTCAAACTCGAGGCGATCAAGCGCGGCATCCCGGTGCTGCAACCGGCATCGTTGAAGTCCGAACTGGCGCGCGATGCCCTGCGCGCGCTCAAACCAGACCTGATGATCGTCGTCGCCTCCGGCCTGATCCTGCCGCAGGCCGTGCTCGACATCCCCGCCTATGGCTGCTGGAACGTGCACGCCTCGTTGCTGCCGCGCTGGCGCGGCGCGGCGCCGATCCAGCGCGCGATCGAGGCCGGTGACACGCAGACCGGCGTGTGCCTGATGCAGATGGAAAAGGGGCTCGATACCGGGCCGGTATTGCTAAGACAAACGCTCGCCATCGGCGAGAACGAAACCGGCGGCCAGTTGCACGAACGCCTCGCGCAACTCGGCGCGCAAACGCTGGCCGACGGCCTGGGCTTGCTCCGCGCCGGCATGCGTCCGGTGAAGCAGCTGCAACCGGAAGTGGGCGTCACCTACGCGCACAAGCTCGACAAGGCGGAAGCAAAACTCGACTGGTCGCGACCGGCCACGACACTCGCCAACCAGGTGCGCGCGTTCAACCCCTGGCCGATGGCCGAAGCCGAACTCGCCGGCGAACGCATCCGCATCCACGGGGCGATCGCCTTGCCGCTCGCACACGCGGCGCCTGCGGGCAGCGTGCTGTTCGCGGGACGCAACGGCATCGACGTGGCGTGCGGCGACGGCGCGCTGCGCATCCGTGTGTTGCAGCGCGAAGGCGGCAAGGCGATCACCGCCGCGGATTACCTCAATGCCCGCCGCGATTTGACAGCATCGGATCAAACCGTCGCATGAGCGGCTTGGCATGAGCGGCTTGGCATGAGCGGATTGACATGAGCGGATTGACATGAATGGTTCCGAATCGCGCGTGGCCGCGGCGCGCGTGCTCGACGCCGTGCTGCATCGTGGCCGTTCGCTGAAGGGCGAACTCGCCAAGGCATTGCCGCAACTCAAGGACGTACGCGATCGCGCGCTGGTCGAAGCCATCGCGTTCGCCGCGTTGCGCCACCACGCGCGTTACGCCGCCGCATTGAGCGCATGGATGCCGAAGGCGCTCGGCAAGCGCGATGAAGCATTGCGCGCGCTGCTGTATGTCGGCCTCGCGCAGATCGATGTCCTCAAGCTGCCAGCGCATGCCGCGGTCGATGCCACGGTAGAAGCAGTGCGCGCGTTGAAGCGTGCGCACCAGGCGGGGCTGGTCAACGCCTTGTTGCGACGCGCGCTGCGCGAAGGGGTCCCGGCCGCAGAGGTGGCAGATGCCTGGCCGGCATGGTTGCTGGATCACTTGCGTGCGGACTGGCCGGCGGATGTCGACGCCATCATCGAAAACAGCGCGCAGCCGGCGCCGACCTGGTTGCGCATCAATCGCTTGCATGTTGCGCGCGACGCCTACCTCGATTGCCTGCAACACGCCGGCATCGGCGCCACCGCGCATGCCATCTTGCCGGACGCGGTGCGCATCGACGATTCGATCGCCATCGCGTCGTTGCCCGGTTTCGCCGACGGCGACGTCTCGGTGCAGGACGGCGCCGCCCAAGCGGTGGCCGATGCCTTGAACCCCGATGCCGGCGCGCGCGTGCTGGATGCCTGCGCGGCTCCCGGCGGCAAGTCCGCGCATCTGCTGGAACGCGATCCGTCGTTGCAGCTGACGGCCATCGACATCGATGCAAAGCGGCTGCGCAAGGTGCAGGAAACATTCACCCGGCTCAAGCTCGGCGCCGGGGCGCAATTGCGCGTCGCCGACGCCGCTGACGCATCGCAATGGTGGGACGGCGTGCCGTTCGATGCCGTGCTGATCGATGCGCCCTGCTCGGCCACCGGTATCGTGCGCCGGCAACCGGACATCCTGCTGCACCGGCGCGACACCGACCTCGAGAACCTGATCGCATTGCAGGCGGTCATGCTCGACGCGTTGTGGCCGTTGCTGAAACCCGGCGGCGTGATGCTGTACGCGACGTGCTCGATCCTGAAGGATGAAAACGAACGACAGGTGGCCGCGTTTCTGGCGCGCACGGAGGATGCATCGGCCGATGAGCTCGATGACAGCTTCGGTCGCAGCAGCGGTGCGGGTCGGCAGCGATTGCCGGGCGACAACGGCATGGATGGGTTCTTCTATGCGCGATTGCGCAAGCGCGGTTGATGCAAACCGGCACCGTTTTTTGTAGGAGCGCACCTGGGCGCGAGGGGCTCTACCGGTAACGCCTCATCGCGCCCAGGCGCGCTCCTACGAATACTACCAACGCTTGCGACGGCTGCGCGACGAATGACATCTGCGTTACCGTCTCCGCCATGACACCCGACACCCAACAGCGCCGCCAGTTCCTCTGGTTCTTCGGCATCGCCTTCATCGTGCTCGCCGCCGGCATCGGCCTGCGCGACCCGTGGCCGGCAGACGAACCGCGCTTCGTGCTGGTAGCCAGGCAGATGTGGGACTCGGGCGAGTGGTTGTTTCCGCATCGCGGTCGCGAGTTGTATCCGGACAAACCGCCGCTGTATTTCTGGCTGCTGGGCGCGGCGTATGCCGTGGTGCGCAGCTGGCGATGGGCCTTCCTGTTGCCATCGTTGTTGGCCGCGCTCGCCACGCTGGCGCTGACCTACGATCTCGGCCGCCGCTTGTGGTCGCATCGCACCGGGATGTGGGCGGCGACGGCGGTGATGTTCGCGGCGCAGTTCGTGTACCACGCCAAGCGTGCGCAGATCGATCCGGTGGTGACGTGTTTCATCACGCTCGGCGTGTACGGCATCCTGCGTCATATCTTGCTCGGGCCGAACTGGCGCTGGTACTGGCTCGGTTGTTTCGCGGCCGGGCTTGGCGTCATCAGCAAGGGTGTCGGCTTCCTCGCGTTGCTGGCATTGCTGCCGTATGCGTGGATGCGCTGGCGCGGCTGGAATGGGCTGACGCCACCAGCGCGAGGCAATGGCGGACGCTGGGCGCTGGGCGCGTTGGCATTCCTCGCCGCCATCGCAGTGTGGTTCGTCCCGATGCTCGCAACCGCGTTGGCCGGCGGTGATCCCGAACACCGCGCCTACCTCGACGAGTTGCTGTTCCGGCAAACCGCCACGCGCTACGTCAATGCGTGGCATCACCACGCGCCGTGGTGGTATTTCCTGGGCGTGATCGCCGGCTTCTGGCTGCCATTCTCGCTGGCGCTGCCGGCACTGGCGCCGCGCTGGCGCGATGCGTGGTGCACGCGCGATGCGCGCGTGTGGCTGCCGCTGGCCTGGGCACTGCTGGTGCTGCTGTTCTTCAGCGCCAGTCCGGGCAAGCGCGACATGTACATCCTGCCGATGCTGCCGATGGTGGCGCTGGCGGCCGCGCC
>JBBJNO010000150.1:0-6539 GCA_037720875.1 Luteimonas sp.
CATCGCGCACCACCACCAGCGCCTCGTCATCGTCGGTTTCATTGGACTGCAGGCGGCCCAGGATCGCGCCCATCAGGTCGCTCACGGTGACCACGCCGGTCACGTCGCCATATTCGTCGACCACCAGCGCGAGTGACTGCTGCTCTTCGCGAAAGATCTCCAGCAATTTCATCGCATGCGTGGATTCGGACACGAACAGTGGCTCGCGCAGGCTCTGGAACAATTCCGGTTCGGTCTGGTCGAGGCGATCGAGCAACGATTTCACTTCAAGGATACCCAGCACCTCCTGGTCGCTGTCGCGGTACACCGGATAGCGCGAGAACGGCGTCTCGCGCATCGTCGCCAGGTTGTCCTCGAAGCTCGATGCGGCATCCAGCCACACGATGCGCGGCCGCGGCGTCATCAGGCTTTCCGCGCTGCGGTCGCCCAGGCGCATGACGCGGCCCATCATGTTGCGTTCCTCGTCATCGATCACGCCCTGCTCGTGGCTCTCGCTCATCAACAGGTGAATTTCCTCCTCGGTGATCGCGCTGCGCGCATCGTCACGGATGCCGAGCAGGCGCAGCACCAGCCGGTTGATCGCGCCGAGCACGAACACGACCGGCTTGGCAAAACGCGCCAGCATGTCCAGCGGGATCGAGACCACGCTGGCGATGCCTTCGGCGTTGGTCAGCGCCAGCCGCTTGGGAATCAGTTCGCCGAAGATCACCGAACCGGCGGTGATCAGCGCGACGGCGCTGCCGATGCCGATGGGGCGGGCGTATTCGCGGGCCGCGGGGATGGCATCGTCAAGCCACTCGGCGATCTGCAACCCGATCGCATCGCCGCCGAACACGCCGGTCAGCACGCCGATCAAGGTGATGCCGACCTGCACCGTGGACAGCAGGTTGTCGGGGTGTTCGGCCAGCGCCAGCGCCTTGCGTGCCCCGCGGCTGTGCTCGCCCATTTGCTTCAGGCGCAACTTGCGCGAGGTCATCAATGCCATCTCCGACAACGCGAAGAACGCGTTGAGGGCGATCAGGGCGATGACGATCAGCAGCTCCAGCACGTGGAACCCCTGCAGGCGTCGGAGAAGGGACAGTCAGAAAATTGCAACAGGCTAGTGGCCGGCAGGTTGGCGGCGTGTGCAGGCAGCGGGGGTCGAGAGTCGTCGTCCATAAGGTGCGCCGGAGCGCGGCGGCATGATAGCAGGGCGGTTTTTGTAGGAGCGCACCTGGGCGCGACAGGCTTTACCTGTAACCCCCATCGCGCCCTGGTGCGCTCCTACACGTGGCGTCAATCGCCCGCCCGGTCATCCAACCGTCATAATTACGCCACATACGACATCTTGAACAACGAGGCCGATCGGCATGTTCTCCCTCCAGACCATTTTTGGCCAAGGCAAGCAGTTCTATGCGTTGCTCGATGATGCGGCCATCGCGGCGCACGACAGTACCAAGGCGCTGCACCAGATGCTCGATGCGCCGGCGCGCACGCCGGGCCTGGAGGCGTTCAAGCTGGCGCGGCAACGCGAGCGCGTGGCCTCGGACAAGATCGGCCGGGCGCTGGTCGACAGCTTCATCACCCCGATCGAGCGCGAGGACATCGAGGCGCTGGGTTCGGCGCTGTACAAGATCCCCAAGCAGGTCGAAAAATTCGCCGACCGCTACGCGTTGGCCCGGCACCGGCTGGACGGCATCGATTTTGCCCCGCGCGCATCGATGCTGGAACAGTCCGCAGGTGTGGTCGTGGAGATGGTCGCCGAGCTGCGCGAACTGCGCCTGGAGCCGATGAGCAAGCTCAACGACCGGCTGCGCGTGCTCGAATCCGAAGCCGATCGCCTGATCCTGGAACTGCATCGCGACATCTACTCGGGCAAGCTCGAGATCGGCGAGGTATTCCTGCTCAAGGAATTCTTTGAAATTCTCGAGAAAGCCATCGACCGCTGCCGCGAAGCCGGCGTGGTCGCGTATCGAATCGCGTTGAAGAACAGCTAGGACGCGCCGCGATGCTGACCCTTGTGCTGATCGTGGTCGCGGCCGCGCTGGTGTTCGAGTTTATCAACGGGTTCCACGACACCGCCAACTCCATCGCGACGGTGGTGGCGACGAAAGTGTTGTCGCCGGGTCAGGCGGTGATGCTCGCGGCCGTCATGAACCTGATCGGTGCGTTCTTTGGCACGGCCGTGGCCAAGACGATCTCGTCCGGATTGATCGATACCGACGTGGTCAACGTCACCTCGCAGGTGATCCTGTGCGCGCTGCTCGGCGGCATCGTGTGGAACTTGTTCACGTGGTGGCGCGGGTTGCCGTCGTCGTCGTCGCACGCGTTGATCGGCGGCCTGTGCGGCGCGGCGATCGCTGCTGCGCACAATGACTGGGATGCGCTGATCTGGTCGGAGACCGTCGGCGAGTGGAGCAAGAACAAGGGCCTGCTGTGGAAGGTGGTGTTGCCGATGATCAGTTCGCCGATCGCCGGTTTCGCGCTCGGCATCGGCATCATGACGTTGCTGTACGCCACCATCGCCGGCATGAGCAAGGTCGGCGGCGCGCTGGGCCGGCTGGCGCGGCCGCGCTGGGTCAATGCATTCTTCGGCAAGGCGCAATTGTTCTCCGCCGCCTACATGGGTTTCGCGCACGGCACCAACGATGCGCAGAAGACGATGGGCATCATCGCGCTGGCGATCTTCGGCGCGCAGGCGGCGGGCACGCTGGACAACCTGCCGGCGTGGTTGGCGTTCCTGCATCCCGATGGCGGCGAGCAGGACATCGATCGCTGGATCATCATCACCTGCGCACTGGTGATGGCCGCAGGCACCGCCGCCGGCGGCTGGCGCATCATCAAGACGCTCGGCCACAAGATGGTCAAGCTGCATCCGATCGACGGCTTCGCCGCGGAAACCGCATCAGCCACCATCCTCAGCACCGCCGCGCACTTCGGCATGCCGGTCTCGACCACGCACAGCATCTCCACGGCGATCATGGGCGTTGGCTTCGCGAAGAATCCTCGTGCGCTCAAGCTGACCGTGATCGAGCGCATCGTGTGGGCGTGGATTTTGACGATTCCGGCTGCGGGCGGCATTGCGTATGGGTTGCTGCGGTTGTTTGAGGTGCTTGGCTGGGCGTAACGACGCACCTGCGCCTGATCGTCATTCACGGGGACGCAGGCGCTTTACAACAGCGCAGGTAGCCAACAGTGTCTTGGGTCCGGACGGACCAGAGGTTGCAGGCGATCACGACATTGCTGAAGAGGCGTCGATCGGTGCTTCAATTTCGACGTCAGTGAACATCGCCCGCCGACAACATGCGCTCGATGTGATCGCCCATGCCGCCGACTTCCAGCACCAGGCGATCCAGTTCGGCGGAGGTCAGGCCTTCGTAGGGGCGGTTCTCGCACAACTGGATATACGACACGCCGTCGAGGTCGCCGATGGCGAGGTAACCGACGTGGCTGTCCCAGTTGAAGGCGAGGGCGCGCACGCAGTCCGTGCCTTCGACCGGTGCGACGATCGTGCTCACCCGCAGGTAGTTGCGCGAATCGTCGTTCTGGATTTCCGACAGGAAGATCGCCTGGTGCCGGCGGCCGCTTTCCAGCGAGAGTTCGATGCAGACGACATACGGTTCCTGCACCGTAATGTGGAAACTGGAAGCGGCGATATGGCTGCGGATCTGCTCGAAATTCTGCATGGTGGTCATCGGGATGGGGGATGCCGCTATGCTAATCCCGCATGGCCGACCTGTCTGCCGCCGACAAGATCCTCGCCGCGATCCGCGCCATTCCGCGCGGGCAGATCGCGGGTTACGGCGAAGTCGCGCGCCGCGCCGGGTTGCCGGGTCGCGCGCGCATGGTGGCGCGCATCCTCAGCGAAAATGCCGACCCCAGGTTGCCATGGCATCGCGTCCTGCGCAGCGATGGACGCATCGCGATGCCGGAAGGCTGCAAGGGCTATCGCGAACAATCGCAGCGGTTGCGTAGCGAGGGCGTGGTCGTGGTCAATGGCCGCGTGCGTGGGCAGAAAGCGGCGCGCACGCTGGACGAGCACGTTTGGGGGGCGATGGAGTAGACGGAAACTCTAAAATCTTGCACTCGGCATCTACGCGAAGGCGGCGACTTTGACCGCGTCGAAAGCAAAGACACTGGATTCCCGCCTCCGCGGGAATGACGAGTCAACCTTCGCGGGAATGACGAGTCAGCCTTCGCGGGAATGACGAGTCAACCTTCGCGGGAATGGCGAGCAAACTTTCGCGGGAGTGGCGAGCAAACTTTCGCGGGAATGGCGAGCAAACTTTCGCGGGAATGGCGAGCCTTGAGCACCAGATCGTCGGGCTGCCAAGCTAGTACCTGGTCCCCGGGCATGCCGGCCATGCCGGCCATGCCGTTATCATGTGCACGCACCGCCGAGGGATCCCCATGTTCTCCAACCTCCCGCCCGTCACCAAGGCGCTGATCATCGCGAACGGACTGGTGTTCGTGATGCAGCTGTTGTTGGGCGAAGGCACCTTCGCACCCTTCATGTTGTGGCCGCTGGGCGAGAGCGGGTTCGATCCGTTTTCGCCCGGGCAAAGTTTCCTGCCGTGGCAATTGGTTACCTACGCGTTCCTGCACGATCCCGGCAATTTCTTCCATCTTCTGTTCAACATGCTGGCGTTGCTGATGTTCGGCGCACCGCTCGAACACACCTGGGGCAACCGCCGGTTCGCGACCTACTACTTCGTGTGCGTCGCGGGCGCGGGACTTTTCCAGTTGGTCGTCGGTTCCTGGAACGTGATGCAGGGCGGCAATGCGTATCCCACGGTGGGTGCCTCCGGCGGCGTGTTCGGATTGTTGCTGGCCTACGGCATGCTGTTCCCGAACCAGCGCGTGATGCTGCTGATCCCGCCGATCCCGATGAAGGCGCGCACGTTGGTGATCGTGTACGGATTGATCGAGTTGTTCCTCGGCGCCAGCGGTCTGCAGCCGGGCGTGGCCCATTTCGCGCATCTGGGCGGGATGTTGTTTGGCTGGTTGTTGATCCGTTACTGGCGTGGGCAGCCCCCGTTTGGACGACAAACACGGCCAAGGAAAACAAATTGACATGTATATCGACTGGAGAGCCAGAGAAATGATGATTCAAAGAATGGCAGTGATTCTACTTGTCTTTATAAGTGCGTTAACACCCGCTGTTGCCAGTGAGCAAAAAGCTACATTGTTGCCCGACAATTGCGATGAGTCGGTTGATTATCTGGCAATCGATATGTTCGACCCAGAATTGGACCCAGCACTAAAGGCGAAATTACTCAAGGGTGTTGAAGCATCGGCCGAGGAGGGATGTTTATATCACCATTATGTATGGGGAACGTTGTTACGATTCGGCAAGGACTTGCCTGGTAACCTGCTTGATAAGGACGTGCAAAAGGCTGCACCTCTCATTGAGGCGTATGCAAAAAATGGGCATTTGATCGCATATTCGGATTTGGCAGAAATGGCGTTAGCATCCGATGATGCACGCAATGCCATGCTGTGGACGCAGGTCTATCTCTATTTCGTTACGCGTCACGCCGACAAGGCTCTGACAGATTTTGACCGACGTGGATACAATGCGGATCTGCTTTCGCGGGCCATGGTGGCTTGGCGTAACGCCAAGTTCAAAAAAAGCCAAATCGAACCGATGCTGGATGAATATCTTGCTCGGCATGAGACGACAATTCTGAAGGGCCTCCAGGACAGCCGCTCTGATTTGCGCACCAGTCATCCAACGTCATCACAGAACAAGCTTGGTTCTGATTTGGGAGAAGCGCCGGATTTGCAGGTTAAAGCAAGGCCTGAAGTAATAGATACGCATCTTGTGATGAGTCCGTCGTATGCGGTTTTCCTTTTGGAAGTCCAGCCCAGTGGCGTAGTCAGCAGGGTTGTAGCCGAAAGCTTTGCCCCTTCACCAGAGGCTGCGCGGAAACTAAGGCCAATGATTATGGGGATCACTTTTGAACCATTTGCATGGCACGAACCTCAAGTTGTCCGCGTCCCTGTTATGTATGGCTACGGTGACGGCCCCTCATTGAAGAAAGTCAAGACTAAATAAAAATCTGCGATCAACGCCAGATCGAAATCTGGTCTACAGCTTTGAGCTGCATCGCATTTCCGTCATTACAGCTGAACGCTTGGCCAAAACCGGGCTGGTTGACGAGGGGGCCATTGGTGCGCCACTGCCCGGGGGCATGCAGGTCGGTCGATGCCATCAGCGTGGCGGCATCGACGCTGGACTGTTGCGCCCACAGCCTGGCCCAGGACTGGTAGAACGCCTGCCTGGCCGGTTCCAG
This sequence comes from Luteimonas sp., assembly GCA_037720875.1. Lineage (GTDB taxonomy): Bacteria > Pseudomonadota > Gammaproteobacteria > Xanthomonadales > Xanthomonadaceae > JALYOU01. The sequence continues at coordinate 6,276 of JBBJNO010000150.1, forward strand.
CGCGCCGGGTTGCGCGTTGATGAAGGCATCCTGGGCAAGCTCGATGCCGGCGATGTCGGCGGCGTTTTCCTCGCGCGTGAGGCGGCCGTTGACGCGGACGCCGTTCAAGCCGGGATAGGCATAGCCGTCGTATTGCGAGCCGACACGTATCACGCGGCTGTCCCACGCGGCGGTGTCGGCAGGGGTCCACCAGTCGCGCAGGTTGCCGGCGGCATCGACGTGACGCCCCTTGTTGTCGACGGCGTGGCTGAGTTCGTGGCCGAC
>JBBJNO010000151.1:0-6513 GCA_037720875.1 Luteimonas sp.
TGGTGACTTCGGCGATGTTGCGCACCTGCGACGTGAGGTTCGACGCCATCGCGTTGACCGAGTCGGTCAAATCTTTCCACGTACCGGCGACCCCGGGCACGATGGCCTGGCCGCCAAGCTTGCCTTCGGTACCCACTTCGCGCGCCACGCGGGTCACTTCCGAGGCGAAGCCGCGCAACTGGTCGACCATCGTGTTGATGGCTTCCTTCAGTTGCAGGATCTCGCCGCGCACGTCCACCGTGATCTTGCGCGACAAATCTCCATTGGCCACCGCGATGGTGACTTCGGAAATGTTGCGCACCTGCGCGGTGAGGTTGTTGGCCATCTGGTTGACCGAGTCGGTGAGGTCCTTCCACACGCCCGACACGCCTTTCACCTTCGCCTGCCCGCCGAGCCGGCCGGCGGTGCCGACTTCCAGCGCCACGCGCGTGACTTCCGACGAGAACTCGCCCATCTGGTCGATCATGCGGTTGACGATGTTGGCCGAGCGCAGGAACTCGCCCTGCAGCGGGCGTCCGCTGGCCTCCACCGGGACTGTCTTGGTCAGGTCGCCCTTGGCGACTGCGGCCACCGCCTCGGTGACGGTTTCGATGGGTCGCACCAGGTCGTCGATCAAGCCGTTGACCGACTCTTCCATGATTCCCCACGCGCCATGCCGGTTGGCGGGCGCCATGCGTTGACGGGTCTGGCCTTCGCGGCCGACTTTTTCGCCGACCCGTCCCAAGTCGTGGCACAAGCGCCGGTTGGCGATGATGATGTCATTGAAGGCTTCCGCCAGCTTCCCGGCGACGCCATCCCAGTGCAGCGGCAGGTGCAATGAAAAGTCGCCTTCGCGCACCGCGTGCATGGCCTTGAGCAACTCCTGCATTGGATCCAGCTGCGGCTGCGGCTGCGGCGGTGGAGTTTCGGCAGTCCCGCGGCGGCGTATCGTTTCTGTAGGCACGCAATTCCCCTGGCAAATGGCCGGACACGTTGTATTTCAATTAAGGAAGGTCTGAATAAAAGACTGTGTTGTCCGCAAAGGACGCGAAGGACGCAAAAAAAGTGCGTAGTGACGCTGTTCATTGCGTCTTTGGCGTCCTTTGCAGACTTGATCAGAGCTTTCTTAACACGTTTGTTTCAATTATCAGTCGGGGGACGCTAACGCAACCGCCGTGGCGGCTGCGTGCACGCGGCTTTCATCTGTTTGAAGGGTTTGTTCATGCGGGACGCCTTCAGATGGCTTGAACATCGATGCACGTCACAAGTGTGATCGAGCGGCGCGCAGCATGCACAACTCGATGCCTGGAACTGCAGCGGGCATCGTGCCCCTGAAATCGTCATCCCGGCACCCGCCATGCGCCTGGCGGTGGGTTGTGGTGAGATAAGGCCATGCACGCGCCTTCGCTGCCACCCGCCGCCACGTTACGCCGCCTGCTTGGCATGGGCATCGTCGTGCTGGGGCTGTTCGCGATGCTGCAGGCGTTATGGCAGCACCTGCGCTCCGATTACTCCGCGCCGGTGTTCGATGCCTTCCTTGCCGGATCGATGGCCGCGGCCGCGACCGCGCTTGGGGCCTTGCCGGTGCTGTTCTCGCAGCGTTTGTCGGATCGCGTGCAGGACAGCCTGTTTGGTTTCGGCGCCGGCGTGATGCTGGCGGCCTCGTCGTTCTCGTTGATTATTCCTGCGCTGGCCGCGGCCGAGACCCAGGGCGCCAGTGCATGGGCGGCGGGCGCGATCGTCGGCGGCGGCATCCTGCTGGGCGCGGCGATGCTGCTGCTGATGGAGCACTACCTGCCGCACGAACATTTCATCAAGGGCGTCGAAGGACAGGCGGCGCGCACCCTGCGGCGGACGTGGCTGTTCGTCTTCGCCATCGTGCTGCACAACCTGCCGGAAGGCCTCGCGATCGGGGTGGCCTACGCCGGCACCGATGCTGTGCATGCGGGCGCACTGGCCACGGGCATCGCGATCCAGGATGTCCCCGAAGGCCTGGTCGTCGCGGCGGCGCTGGCCGGCGTTGGCTACAAGCGCGGCACGTCGGTATTGCTGGGTATGGCATCGGGGTTGATCGAGCCGGTCGGCGCGGTCATTGGCGCGGTCGTGATCGGGCTGTCCGCGCAGCTACTGCCGTGGGGGCTTGCGTTCGCTGCGGGTGCAATGCTGTTCGTCATCAGCCACGAGATCATTCCCGAATCGCATCGCAAGGGACACGAGGCATTTGCCACCGGTGGTTTGATGCTGGGCTTCGTGCTGATGATGTTGCTGGATACTGCGTTGGGTTGAGCCTGGCGTTGGGTTGAGTCTGGCGCTGGGTTGAGTCCCACGCTGATTTGAGTCTGGCGCTGGTTTGAGTCGGACGCGGCCGACAGCGCACCCGTTGCGTGCGATGACTGACATGGCTTGTCATCATGGCGTCTGGCCTCTAGGCTGGTTGCCTGGACGGACGCGTCACATCCACGACGCGCTGCATTCACGGAAGAGGGGAGCAAGGATGGCGATACGTGTATTCCTGGTCGACGACCATGCGTTGGTGCGTGCCGGGATGAAGATGATCCTCGGTGGCGAAGTCGACATCGACGTGATCGGTGAGGCAGGCAGCGGCGAGACCGCATTGCCGCTGATCCGCAAACTCAAGCCCGACGTGGTGCTCTGCGACCTGCATCTGCCCGGTGTCAGTGGCCTGGAAGTGACCGAGCGCGTGGTCAAGGGCGACTACGGCACGCGGGTGATCGTGGTGACGGTGCTGGAAGACGGGCCAATGCCGCGACGCCTTTTGCAGGCAGGGGCCTCGGGTTACGTGGGGAAGGGCGGCGATGCCGCGGAATTGCTTCGCGCCGTGCGTGAGGTCGCGCGCGGAAGACGTTATCTCGCCAGCAGCATCGCGCAGAACCTGGCGCTATCGGGCATCAAGGGAGGCGATTCGCCATTTGACGCACTGTCGCCCCGCGAAATGGAAGTCACCTTGCTGCTCACGCAAGGCTTGCGCCAGGAAGAGATCGCCCGACGCCTGAGTCTCAGCGCCAAGACCGTCAACACGCACAAGACACGGTTGTTCGAGAAGCTCGGCATCCAGGATGCCATCGCGCTGGCGCGCCTGGCCGGTCAATACGGATTGAGCGACCCGGCGCAGGCAATGTAAGCCATACGCCCTCCCGTGCGCATGCAGGGGAGGGCGCGTCGAGCGGCGCCGAGACAGGTGCCGATTGAGGCGCGGTCAGGCGCGGTCAGGCGCCGAGCTGGGTATCGGCAGGCGCGTCGTCCTGCGACGACGCGATGTGCGCGGCTGCGTCGGACGGCGTCTGCATGGGAGCAGCAACCTCGTCGAACAACCCCGGGGTGCGCACGGCAGCATCGATGCTGGATGCAGCCTCCGCGTCATCCGATGAGCCGAGATCGTCGGGGGCCATATCGGCCAAGGCCACGCTGTCCGTCGCGGTTGCCGACACGTTCGCAGGCAGGCCCGGGTTGGGCTCACGCTGCGACGGTTGCGCAGGCTCTGCCCTGAGGGCTGGGCGATACGCTGATTCCGCAAGCGAGACCGCAATGGCCGCAGACAGCGGTAGCGACTGGATGATCTCACCTTGCGATGCCGCCGACGGACGCGGTGTGCTGCGTGGTTTCGAGGCGTCCGCAACAGGCCGTTGTACCGGCTCGGCCTCAGCGGGCGCCGCCGCAGCCTCATCGCGGTCTTTGTTGTCGGGTTCCGCGATGATGACCCCGGCAGCAGGCTCATCATTGTGCACGTCATTGACGAGATGCTGGGCCGCGGCTACGGCTTCCATCGCCGGCTCAGGTTCGACCGACGCTGCATGAGCTACTGCGTTGGCGGCCGGTGCAGAAGTGACGCTCGGTGCAGAAGCAATCGCTGGCGCTTCCGAATCCGAATCAGAATCCAAATCAGAATCCGAGCCCGGCGCGGCCGTTGCCGGTGTCGGCATGGCACGCAATGGTGCGGCGTCATTCGCATTCACGACATTGGTCGGCGTTGCCGCGGCCACAGGCACGACCGGCCGGGACATCGCGGCTTGCGCAGCCGTGGCCGGCTCGTCATCGAAATCGAACTCCGGCTGCGAACGCTGCGCCACGGCCACTTCGCCGTCGTGCGCGTCGTCCTGCATCGTCGATTCAGTATCGGTCGAGCCTTCCGCGCCACCACGGCGCCGGCGGCGGCCACCACGACGCCCGCGCCGGCGCCGCGCACCTTCGGCTGTTGCTTCATCGCCGGCGACAGCGTCCGCGGCCATGGTTGCCGGAGATCCTGCATCGACCAGTGACATCGCTTGTTGTGAAGCCTCCGCCTGTGCAGCAGCGGGCATTACGACATTTACCTCAGTTTCTGCAATGGCAAGTTGCGGTTGGCCCGCAATCGCAGCCTGATCGCCGTTCAATGATTCGCCGCGTGGTTGACGCGGTGCAACGTCCTGGCGCTTTGGTTGTTGCTGACGTGGCGGTTTCGGCGCGTTCTGCGGCTGCGGCTGCGCCTGCTTGGCCTGCTGCTTTGCAGGCTGCGGTGGCTGGTTCGCCTGCTGCAGATTGCCGGATTGCGCACCTGGCTGCGGATTGGACTGGTTGCGACGTGGTTCATCGCGTCGGCCATCGCGCGGCGACCTGCCGCCGGGCCGCTGGTCGCGGCGTTGCCCGCCATTGCGATCATTGCGGCCACGGCTTTCCTGTGGACGCGCCGCTGGTGCGGGCGAGGGCGTTTCAGGCGATGCGTCCGTACCGAAGATCGACATGATCTTCGCGAACAAGCCGGCCTTGGGCTTGGCCGCGACCACGATCGGCGTGACCGGCGTGACCGGTGTGAGCGGGACAGGCGTCGCCGTTTCCCGCTCCTCGCGCGGTTCGCGCAACGGCGCCGGCTGCGCAGGCCTGACGTTGGTCACCGCGGGCAGATCGGGGATGTTCAGATGCGACTTGGTCAACGCATGCGTCGGAAGCTTGCGCGGTGTACCGCGCTGGTAGCTGGGCCTGGCGGTTTCTTCACCCAACTCGTTCTCGCGCACGCGGGTGACTTCGTAATGCGGCGTCTCCAGCTGCTCGTCGGCGACGATCACGATGGGGGCGTCGTGACGCTGCTCGATTTCGCTCAGGGCGCGGCGTTTTTCGTTGAGCAGGTAGTTGGCGATCTAGACTGGAACCTGTACCAGCACCTGGCCGGTGTTTTCCTTCATCGCGTGCTCTTCGGCGACGCGGATGATCGACAGCGACAGCGACTCCACGCTGCGCATGCGGCCATGGCCGTCGCAGCGCGGACACACCAGCTGACTGGATTCGCCCAGCGAGGGCCGCAACCGCTGACGCGACAATTCGAGCAGGCCGAAGCGCGAGATACGCCCGATCTGCACGCGCGCGCGATCGAACTTCAGTGCGTTCTGCAGGCGATTCTCGACTTCACGCTGGTGCTTGCTCGAGGACATGTCGATGAAATCGATGACCACCAGGCCGCCCAGGTCGCGCAGTCGCATCTGCCGCGCGACTTCCTCGGCCGCCTCGACATTGGTCTGGAACGCGGTTTCCTCGATGTCGCCGGCCTTGGTGGCACGTGCGGAGTTGACGTCGACTGCGGTCAGCGCCTCGGTCTGGTCGACCACGATCGAGCCACCGGATGGCAGGCGCACCTGGCGCTCGTAGGCATTCTCGATCTGCGATTCGATCTGGAAGCGATTGAACAGCGGGATCGGGTCCTGATAGTGCTTGAGCTTGCGCAGGTTGTGCGGCATGACCTGCTGCACGAACTCGCGCGCTTCTTCATACATCTCGTCGGTATCGACCAGGATCTCGCCGACGTCGGCGCGCATGTAATCGCGCAGCGCGCGGATGATCAGGCGCGATTCCTGGTAGATCAGGAATGGCGAGGGTTTGGTCAGCGCGGCTTCGGCGATCGCCTTCCAGACCTGCAGCAGGTAGTCCAGGTCCCACTGCAGCTCTTCGGCATCGCGGCCGACGCCGGCGGTGCGGATGATGACGCCCATGTCCTCGGGGATGGCCAGGCTGTCCATCGCCTCTTTCAACGCGGCGCGGTCGTCGCCCTCGATCCGGCGCGACACACCGCCCGCCGTGGGCGAATTTGGCATCAGCACCATGTAGCGGCCGGCCAGCGAGATGAACGTGGTCAGGGCCGCGCCCTTGTTGCCGCGCTCTTCCTTGTCGACCTGCACCACCACTTCCTGGCCTTCGCGCAGGAGTTCACGGATGGTGCCCTTGTTGTGGTCGACGCCCGCCTGGAAATAATCGCGGGAGATTTCCTTCAACGGCAAAAAGCCGTGACGCTCCGCGCCGTATTCGACGAAGGCCGCTTCCAGCGACGGCTCAAGCCGGGTAATGCGGCCCTTGTAGATGTTGGACTTTTTCTGTTCCTTGGCCGGCTGTTCGATATCGATGTCGTACAGAGATTGGCCATCGACGATGGCGACGCGCAGTTCTTCGGCCTGCGTCGCGTTGATCAACATGCGTTTCATGATGCATTCCTCGCGCGCTTCTGCACGCGGAACGCCGTGGACGTTTCGCCTCTGGATGTCACCAGACACT